>NZ_JANLOG010000062.1:0-25085 GCF_025466205.1 Pseudomonas sp. 13B_3.2_Bac1 | reverse complement strand
CCCCCCCCCCCCCCCCCCCCCCCCCCCCCCCCCCCCCGCTCCCACAGGGTTTTGTGCATGGCAGGCATGAAAAAGGCGACCCGGAGGTCGCCTTTTTCAGTCGAGCGCGCGTGATCAGAACTCGTGATCAGCGTTGTCCGGGTTCAGGTCGCTGATGCCCAGCTTGCCGGCAGCGGCTTCGATCGAACCGGTCTGCTTGACCAGCGCAGCGATGGCATCACGCACAATCTGATTGCCAGCGGTGTTGCCCGCAGCGATCAACTGATCGTAGTGCTCACCCTTGTTGGCGTGATCGACCATGACCTGGATCTTGGCTTCGGTAGCGGCCAGATCGGCTTTCAGCGCGTTGTCGGCAGCCGGGTCGGCCTTGGCCACCAGCGACGACAGGCTGGCACCGGTCATCTTGGTGCCGTCGGTGCGGGTGTATTCGCCCAGGTACACGTTACGAATGCCTTTGGCATCGTAGAAGTGCGAGTTGTGGGTGTTGTCGCTGAAGCAATCCTGTTCGTCTTCCGGGGAGTTGGCTTCCAGAGACACCTTCATGCGCTCGCCCGCCAGCTCACCCAGCGACAGACTGCCCATGCCGAACAGCATTTTGCGCAGGCCGGTTTCGGCAGGCTCGGCTTCCAGGGTGGCGCGGTAGTTGTCAGCCACGTTCGGCTTCCAGTTACCGACCATTTCTTCCAGGTCGCTGACCAGCAGTTGGGTCACCGCTTTGAGGTACGCACGACGACGATCGTTGTGACCGCCGGTGGCGCCTGCGCCTTCCAGGTAGTCGGAAGCAGGACGGTTGCCGGCGCCCGGGCCGGTGCCGTTCAGATCCTGGCCCCAGAGCAGGAATTCGATGGCGTGGTAGCCAGTGGCGACGTTGGCTTCGGAACCGCCCAGCTCGTTCAGGCTGGCGAGTTTTTCCGGGGTGATGTCTTTGACATCGACCTTGTCTTCGCCGACCTGGACTTCAGTGTTGGCGATGATATTGGCGTTGGCACCCGGGTTACCCAGTGCGTGCTCGTAGGATTTGTCGACGTAGTCGATCAGGCCTTCGTCCAGAGGCCAGGCGTTCACCTGACCTTCCCAGTCGTCGATGATGGTGTTGCCGAAGCGGAATACTTCGCTCTGCAGGTACGGAACGCGTGCGGCGATCCACGCTTCACGGGCGGCTTTCAGCGTCTCGGCATTCGGCTTGGCGAGGAAGGCGTCTACGGCGGTTTGCAGGGTTTTCGCGGTGGATTCGGCATCGCTGTAGACGGCGAAGACCATGTCGGCGTAGTGCGCGACCACAGCCTTGGCGGCGGCTTCGTCGACTTTCCCGGCTGCGGCAGGAGCAGCGGCAGCGGTGCTGGCGGCTGGAGTCGGCGTGGCCGCAGCGGCAGCCTTGTCTTTGCCTTCGCCGCAACCGGCGAGGGAAATAGCGATGGCCAGCAGACTGGCGGTAGCCAGAGGCATACGAATCATGGCGAACATCCTGCTTCGGTAATTGAATGGACAGGGCGCGGGGGTGCGCAAAGCTGCGACATAATGCAAATCTTTCGCATTATGTGTAAAGGGCTGTGGCTGGAAATATTTCTTGTTTACGCCGGTGTGATGGCGCAGATCAAAAGATCGCAGCCTCGTTTCACTCGACAGCTCCTACAGGGGAATGCGCTCCCTGTAGGAGCTGCCGCAGGCTGCGATCTTTTGACTTTATAAAATAGCCGCGTTGCTGCGCTGGGCTTGCTTGAGGTAGGCAGTCAGTTCCCGGGCAGGCAGCGGTTTGCTGTAGTGGTAACCCTGACCTTCGTGACAGCCTTCGGAGATGATGTAGGACTCCTGCTCGGCGGTTTCCACGCCTTCGGCGATCACCTGCATGCCCAGGCTCTTGCCCAGTTGAATGATCGCGCGAACGATGGTCGCATCATCGTCGTCATCCAGCAGATCCTGAACGAAGCTCTTGTCGATCTTGATCTTGTCCAGCGGCAGGCTTTTCAGATAACTCAGTGATGAGTAGCCGGTGCCGAAGTCGTCGATGGCGATCAGCGCCCCGGAACGACGCAGGCTCAGCAGGTGTTGGGCGGCGGTGCTGATGTCTTCCATCAGGCCGGTTTCGGTGACTTCCAGCTCCAGGCTGCGCGGCGGCAAACGGTAGATCTGCAGCAGGTTGTTGACCACTCGCGGCAACTCGGCGTGGTGCAGTTGCACGGTGGACAGGTTGACCGCCATGCGCAGATCGACGAAGCCCTGATCGTGCCATTCGCGCAATTGCTTGCAGGCCTGATCCAGCACCCATTCGCCGATGGCGATGATCGTGCCGTTCTGCTCGGCCAGCGGGATGAACAGGTCCGGCGGCACCAGACCGTGCTCCGGGTGCTGCCAGCGAATCAGCGCTTCAACCCCGACCACGCGGTGATCGCGGTAGCTGATCTGCGGTTGATAGACGAGGTAGAACTGATCGCGAATCAGCGCGTCACGCAGGTCTTTTTCCAGTTCGCGACGGCGACGCATCTCGCTGTCGACACTGGCGATGTAGAACTGATAACGGTTGCGCGAACGGGTCTTGGCCAGCGTCATGGTCTGCTCGGCCTTCTGCAACAGCTTCTCGGTGCTGTCGCCGTCCTCGGGGAACAGGGTGATGCCGATGGTCGCGCGCAGGCGGATTTCCTGATGGTCGAGGGCAAACGCCGCTTCCAGATCATCGAGGATGCTTTGCGCCAGCTCTGCCGCTTCGTAAGGTTGTTCGATATCGGCCTGCACCAGCGCAAACTGGTCGCCGCCCAGACGGGCGAGGGCACCCAGGCGACCGCTATGGCCGCGCAGGCGGTCGGCCAGCGCCAGCAGCAACTGGTCGCCGGTCTGGTAGCTGAACTGCTCGTTGATCCCTTTGAAATCGTCCAGGCCCACGCACAATACCGCGACCCGGCGTTGCAGCTTGCCGGCGTCGACCAGAATCTTGTCCAGTTGCTGCTGCAATTGCTGGCGGTTCGGCAGGCCGGTGAGGAAGTCGTACTGAGCCATGCGCAGCAGGCTGTTTTCCGCTTCGTGGCGCAGGTGCGTGTTGCGTTCGATGGATTCAAGCAACTGGTTGGCGGTGTTGATCCAGATGCCGAGTTCGTTCTTCTCGTTGCCCTTGATCTGCGGAATCTTGTGCTCGCTGGGGCGATCGGGATTGATTTCGGTCAGGTGCTCAATGATCCGCGACAGCGGCTTGGTCAGCAGCCAGTGATAGACCAGATACAGCACCAGGCCCATGGCCAGGGCGCGCAACACCCCGGAAATGAAAATGATCACCGAACTGACGATGAAACTCTCGCCATAGGTGGCGGTGTCGAGGGTGATGCTCAGGTCGCCGTAATACTCGCTGTACGGGCCGCGGCCGACCAGTTGGGTGGTGAAGGTGCGTTCCTGACCGAGGATCAGATCGGTCAGCCAGCGGCTGTTGGAGTGCTGCAACTCGCGGGATTTTTGCGCCAGCATGGCTTCGTTGGGATGGCCGATGGAGGCCTGGCGCACGGCGTCGTCCTGGAACAGGCCTTCGATCACCTGCATGCCCATTTCCCGGTCCAGGCTGTACACGGCCTGAGTCGAGGGATCACGGAACATGTCGAGGATGCGCTGCGCATCGCCGGCCACCGCCTGGCGGGTTTTATAGGCATCGAAAACGATCTGGGCGCAGCTCAAGACCACGCCGACGATCAATGCCGAAAGGAGCACGACCCGGAGCAACTTCACCGACAAGCTGTTCTTGAGTTCCAGCTTCAAAGGGTTATTCCTTGTTCCGTGCGGGTAGCGTCAAGTTGCCATGAGTATTGGCAATCCCGTGTTGGCAGTCAAAGGGACAATCAAGCCCCGGAACATTTGCCCGTGGCCTTGGCCGAAATGCTGCTGTCTGGAGTCTCAGCTCTATTTGTACTGTGTCGGTAGTTTCGGCCCTCAACTTGAGCGGTACGGAACAAATTTTCACTGATTTGATGGTAGCCCGCTACGGCGCGGCGGCAAGAGGTCGAAGGCTGCTTTCGTTGTGGGAAAACGGCCTGAGTGGGATTCGATGCGGTGCGGCTTTTTTCGGGCATAAAAAAACCCGGCCATAGCCGGGTTTTTTATCTGGCGCGAAGCTTAAGCGGTGAAGGTTTTGCCTTCGAACTGCTCAGCAACGAACTTCCAGTTGACCAGGTTCCAGAACGCTTCAACGTACTTCGGACGCAGGTTGCGGTAGTCGATGTAGTAAGCGTGTTCCCAGACGTCGCAGGTCAGCAGCGGGGTGTCGCCGCTGGTCAGCGGGTTGCCGGCGCCGATGGTGCTGGCCAGAGCCAGGGAACCGTCAGCCTTCTTCACCAGCCAGCCCCAGCCGGAACCGAAGGTGCCGATCGAGGTTTTGCTGAACTCTTCCTTGAACTTGTCGAACGAACCGAAAGCCGCGTTGATGGCTTCAGCCAGTGCGCCGGTTGGTTGACCGCCGGCGTTTGGCGCCAGGCAGTTCCAGTAGAAAGTGTGGTTCCAGACCTGAGCGGCGTTGTTGAAGATGCCGCCCGAGGAAGTCTTGACGATCTCTTCCAGGGTCTTGCCTTCGAACTCGGTGCCTGGCACCAGGTTGTTCAGGTTCACGACATAGGTGTTGTGGTGCTTGTCGTGGTGAAATTCCAGGGTTTCCTTGGAAATGTGCGGCTGCAGGGCATCGTGTGCGTAAGGCAGCGGCGGCAATTCGAAAGCCATGATGATTCTCCTAATCAGGTCTGTTGCGGTGAGCGCAAGGCCGATCACGGGCGGCCAGAAATGCACCGACGAGTTTTTACTCTTTGCGGCGCAGGGTTCGGATCATAGCACCGGGGTCAAGGCTTAACCACGCAACAACTGTGTGGGATAGAGGTTCCAGAGCTGTTTGGAATAAATCACTGCGCCAATATCAATTGCCCTGCGACTGTAAACATCATCAACGCCACCACCAGATCGAGAATCCGCCAGGTACTCGGCCTTGCCAGCCACGGCGCGAGCCATGCGGCACCGAGGGCAAGAGTGAAAAACCACAGCAGCGATGCACTCGCCGCGCCCACGACATAAGCCCCCGGCACCGACTGCTGCGCACCGAGCGAGCCGATCAGCAACACCGTGTCCAGATAAACGTGCGGATTGAGCAACGTCACTGCCAGCGCGCTGAGCATCACCGCGCGCAACGAGCGTACGGTGTGGTTTTCGCCCTGATCCAGACTCTGTTTCGAGAACGCCCGGCGCAGCGCCTGGCTGCCGTACCAGATCAGAAAGACGGCGCCGCCCCAGCGTGCCACCGCGAGCAATGTCGGGTTCTGCGCCAACACCGTGGCCAGGCCGAAAACCCCGGCCGCCACCAGCAGCGCATCGCACGCCACGCACAGCGCCGCCACCGGCAGGTGATGTTCGCGCCGCAGGCTCTGGGCCAATACAAAAGCATTCTGCGTGCCGATCGCCATGATCAACCCGAACGCCACCAGCAGGCCGTTCACATAGCTTTGCCACATGACGATTACTCCGCGTTGGCTGCGAGATCGCGCAGCACGTGCATGGCGCGTTCGGCGTCGGCCTGGCCGACAAACAAGTGGTCGTGGTAGTAACCGGCGATCACGTTGCAACTGATCCCGGCCTTGCCCAGTGCTGTGGCGAACGCAGCGGTGAGGCCGACCGCTTCCAGTGCCGAATGCACGTTGAGGGTGATCCACGCCGCGACATAATCGAAACTGAACCCGGCGTGTTCCGCCTGAGAGCGTTCGAGGATCACGGTCAGGCCTTCCTGTTCACGAAAGCTGCCGACAATCTCCAGACCGTTGGGCAACTGAGCGTCACGCAGGGTGCAGAACACGTATTCGCCGGCATTGAGCTGCGGGCTCATGCTGCGCAGCAACGTCGTGAGTGAGGTTTCGCCAGCCATTGCAGTGTTCCTTGATAAAGAGTGCTTGCTGGCTATTCTCCGGTCGAAAGCTGTATAAGAAAAACCAATAGTGCTGATCGCTCATTAGGAAAACTGATGTTCGACTATAAATTGCTTTCCGCGCTGGCCGCTGTGGTCGAGCAGGCCGGATTCGAACGCGCCGCACAGGTGCTGGGCTTGTCGCAATCGGCGATTTCCCAGCGGATCAAACTGCTGGAAGCGCGGGTCGGCCAACCGGTGCTGGTGCGCGGCACGCCGCCGTCGCCGACCGAAATCGGCCGGCGCCTGCTCAACCATGTGCAGCAGGTGCGCCTGCTTGAGCGTGACTTGCAGACCCTGGTGCCGGCGCTCGACGAAGAGGGCGTGCCGGAGCGTTTGCGCATCGCCCTCAACGCCGACAGCCTCGCCACCTGGTGGGCCGAAGCCGTGGGCGATTTCTGCGCCGAGCAGCATTTATTGCTGGATCTGGTGGTGGAAGATCAGACCGTCGGCCTCAAGCGCATGCGTGCCGGAGAAGTCGCGGCGTGTGTCTGTGCCAGCGAACGCCCGGTGGCCGGTGCGCGCAGTGTGTTGCTCGGGGCGATGCGCTATCGGGCGCTGGCCAGTCCGGCGTTCATCGAACGGCATTTCCCCGATGGCGTGCGTGCCGAACAGTTGCCGCGTACCCCGGCGCTGGTGTTCGGGCCGGACGATTTCCTCCAGCATCGCTACCTCGCATCGCTCGGTGTCGACGGTGGTTTCGAGCACCACTTGTGCCCGTCATCCGAAGGTTTTGTGCGTCTGACCGAAGCCGGGTTCGGTTGGGGACTGGTGCCGGAACTGCAAGTGCGCGAGCAGTTGCAACGCGGGACTTTGCGCGAACTGTTGCCAGATAAACCGATCGATGTGCCGTTGTACTGGCATCATTGGCGCAATGGCGGTCAGTTGCTGGGCTTGCTGACCGAACAATTGCTACGTTCTTCACCACGATGGCTGGTGCCCTTGGGCTGACGGTCAGCGTCAAGACAGACGTATCAGGTAAACGAAAGACATCGGAGCGTTACATGAAAATTCTGGTCACCGGCGCAAGCGGCTTCATTGGCGGACGCTTTGCGCGTTTCGCCCTGGAGCAGGGCCTGGACGTGCGGGTCAACGGTCGCCGGGCCGAGAGCGTCGAGCATCTGGTGCGCCGTGGCGCCGAGTTCGTCCCGGGCGATCTCACCGATGCGGATCTGGTGCGTGAACTTTGCGCCGACGTCGAAGCCGTGGTGCACTGTGCCGGTGCCGTCGGCCTGTGGGGGCGTTATCAGGACTTTCATCAGGGCAACGTGCAGGTCACCGAAAACGTCGTCGAAGCCTGCCTCAAGCAGCGCGTGCGGCGGTTGGTGCATCTGTCGTCGCCGTCGATCTACTTCGATGGCCGCGATCACCTCGGCCTGACCGAAGAGCAAGTGCCCAAGCGCTTCAAACATCACTACGCAGCGACCAAATACCTGGCCGAGCAAAAGGTCTTCGGCGCCCAGGAGTTCGGCCTCGAAACCATCGCCCTGCGCCCGCGTTTCGTCACCGGTGCCGGCGACATGAGCATCTTCCCGCGCCTGCTGAACATGCAGCGCAAGGGGCGTCTGGCGATCATCGGCGACGGCCTGAACAAGGTCGACTTCACCAGCGTGCAGAACCTCAACGAAGCGCTGCTCAGCAGTCTGCTGGCGGCCGGTTCCGCGTTGGGTAAGGCCTACAACATCAGCAATGGCGCGCCGGTGCCGTTGTGGGATGTGGTCAATTATGTGATGCGCAAAATGGAAGTGCCGCAGGTCACCAAATACCGCTCGTACGGTCTGGCCTACAGTGTTGCGGCGCTCAACGAAGGCGTGTGCAAACTCTGGCCGGGACGCCCGGAGCCGACCCTGTCGCGGCTGGGCATGCAGGTCATGAAGAAAAATTTCACCCTCGACATCAGTCGCGCCCGGCATTATCTGGACTACGATCCGAAAGTCAGCCTGTGGTCGGCCCTCGACGAGTTCTGTGGCTGGTGGAAAGCCCAGGACATCCGTTGATACAAGTCGCCCGGCCGGCAATGAACCGCACTGCCGCTTGAGGGTCAATCCCTGCGGCTGCGGCGGTTATACTTCGCAGCATTCAGCCATCACCGCGTTCCACAAAGGTTGCCTCAATGTCCATGCGTAACGATGCCAACGACGATTTCGACGATGTACCGAGCCTGCGGGCCGACACCTTTGACGACGATGACATTCCGCCGACCGCCCGCACTTCCGTGCATTCGCGCACGCCGCCGGTAGTCAAGGTCAAGGCCGCGAGCACCGGGCCGTTGTGGGCGCTGGTTGGCGCGCTGTTCTTTGCTTTCATCGGTCTGGCCTGGTGGAGCTTCCAGCAGATTTCGCTGATGGAGCAGCAACTGGTGGCCACCCAGGAAAGCTTTGCGCGCATCAGCGAGGAAGCGGCGGGGCGCCTGCAGGATATTTCCGGCAAGGTCGTCGCCAGCCAGAGCAACGTCAACAGCGACAGCGAAGCCTTGAAGCAGCAGATCAAACAGCTGGAAACCCAGTTGCTGGATCAAAGTAAACAGCAGCAAGGCGTGGTCGGTCAGACCAGCGATCTGGACAAGCGTCTGGCGCAGATGACCGCGCAGACCACCGAACAACAGAACGCCAATACCCAGTTGCAGGCTCAGGTCAAAGCCCTGAGTGCGGAACTGGCAACCCTGAAAAGCGCCCCGGTCGACACCGGCAAGTTCGATGCGCAGCTCAAGAGCCTGAGTGCCGACATTGCCGCGTTGAAGAAGCAAGGCAACCCGAGCGCGGCGATTGAGCGTCTGGAGCAGGAAATCATCGTCCTCAAGAGTGAACAGGACAACCGCCCGGCCGCTGTGCAGGGTGGCGGCAATACCGCCGAGTTCGACGCATTCCGTGGCCAGATGACCCGCAACATCAACACCCTGCAGGCGCAGATCCAGAACTTGCAGCAGCAGATCAATGCCCGGCCATAGGGCCGGAGTCAGGAACCTTTGTGGCGAGGGAGCTTGCTCCCGCTGGAGTGCGAAGCGCTCCCCTGCTTTCGTTCAGGTAGAGCGCACTTGCAGGTTTTGCGACTGCTTCGCAGCCGAGCGGGAGCAAGCTCCCTCGCCACAGGAAATGCGGCAACTTCTGGATTCATCTTCGACCGCCGTCCTACCCCAAGCCGTCTACGCTCTTGAAACACCAACAAGAACGAGGGATGCGTTATGGGGTTTTTGCATAAAGTGGTGTGGCTCGGTGTAATGCTTTTTGTGGGGGTAGCGCAGGTCAACGCTGCCACCGCGCAAAAGGACGACAGCAAGGCCGCCATTGCGCTGCTGGAAAAGGCCCTGGCCTATTACCACGACAATGGCGACAAGGCCTTCGCCGCGTTCAGCCGTCAGGGCGAGTTTGTCGACAAGGATCGCTACGTGTTCGTGGTCGATACCAAAGGCGTGATGCTCGCCAGTGGTGGCCCATCCTCAGCCTTGATCGGCCGTGACGTCAGCGAGGTGCTTGCGCCGGATTTGCAGAAAGCCTTCAAGGACGCCTTGCTGGTGCCGGAAGGCAACGGCATTCAACAGGCCGAATACCGCTGGCAGAACTGGGCGGACGGCAAGGTCGAGCGCAAACATGTGTATTACCAGCGCATCGGTCAGCGCATTCTGGCGGTCGGTTATTACCTGCCGCGTGCTTCAGCCGAGCAGGCCAAGGCACTCCTCGACAAGGCTGCAACCGATCTGGGGAAAAACGAGAAGGGCACCCTGACGGCCATCAACTCGCTCAAGGGCGGTTATCTGCAGGATGACTTGTATGTGTTCGTCGTCGATTTGAACACCCAGCGCTACGTTGCTCACGGCACCAACCTGCGCTTGATCAATACCGATTTCAGCAAGATCAACGACCCGGAAGGCAAACCGGTGGGCGAGCCGATTCTGGCGCTGATCGCCAAGCAGGATGACGGCGAATACGAATACCGCTGGAAAAATCCGGTGACCGGCAAGGTCGAGGACAAGCATGCCTACCTGAAAAAGGTCGGGCATTTTCTGGTGGCGGTGGGTTACTACAGCCCCTGAGTGAACTGCCTTTGTAGGAGTGAGCCTGCTCGCGATGGGGGTGTGTCATTCAACAATGATGTGGACTGACACACCCTCATCGCGAGCAGGCTCACTCCTACAGGGGATCGCGGTGTTGCTGTTATTTGGCCCCATGCTCCCGCCCGCGCAGCAACTTGTTCGGCATCGCAATTGCCGCCGCCAGCCCCAGCAGCGATACCGCCGTACTCACCCACAGCAGATGCCGGAACTTCACCGAAAGCTCGGCGCGCAAGGCGTTCTGTGCATCACCCGGGGCGGCGTTCAAACCGTCGAGCAGCACATTGCCCGAATGCCCCTCGCTGATCAGCGCGTTGCTCGCCAGATGGGCAAAACTCGAGTCCTGCAAAAAGGCCAGCAACAGCGCCGACATCAACGCCACACCCACCGCGCCGCCCAGCGAGCGGAACAGGTTGGTGGTGCTGGTGGCGACGCCGATGTCGCGCTGATCCACCGAGTTCTGCGTGCCCACCAGTGAGGTCGGGAACTGCATGCCGCCGGCAATCCCGCTGAGCAGCATGAACAGGCTGCTGACCAGCGTCGCGTCCGGTGGGCTGAACGCCATGCCGAGAATCGAGATCGGCATCAGCAGCGCGCCAGTCAGAATCTGTGGTTTGTAACGGCCGGTGACCGAGGTGCGGCGTCCGGCGAAATAAGCGCCAATCGGCAGCCCCATCGCCAGCGGCAGCAAGTGCAACGCCGCCGCATCGGCCCCGGCGCCGGTGACGCTCTGGAAGCGCAGCGGCATCAGCACGATCAGCGAGATCGCTTGGAAACTGGTGAAGAAAATCGTGCACCAGCACAGCAACGCATTGCGGTTGGTGAACAGGTGCATCGGCAGCAGCGGCTCACGCGCCCGGCGTTCATGCCAGACGAACACCGCCAGTACCAGCACTGCACAGGCAAACAAGCCGAGCACTTCGCTGCTGCGCCACGAATGGCCCTGACCGACCTGAGTGATGCCCAGCAGCAGGGCGGTCAAACCGATGATCATCAGCAGTGTGCCGAGGTAGTCGATGATCGGCTTGCGCTGCGGAATCGGCAGCCCGCGCAGGTTGCGATTGGCAACCCACCAGGCGCCGAGCCCCAGCGGCAGGTTGATCAGGAACACCCAGCGCCACGACAGGTATTCGGTCATGTAGCCACCGAGCACCGGCCCGGCGACGCTGGCGACCGCGTACATGCTGCTGAAGTAACCCTGATAACGGCCGCGTTCGCGGGGCGGGACGATGTCGCCGATGATCGCCTGACTGACCGAAATCATCCCGCCGGCGCCGATGCCCTGGAGAATCCGCGCCAGCACCAGTTGTTCCATGCTTTGCGCCATGCCGCAAAACAGCGAGGCGAGGGTGAACAGGCCCATGCCGAACAGCATCAGTTTGCGCCGCCCGTACAAATCGCCGAGCTTGCCGTAGATCGGCACAGCCACGGTCATCGCCACCATGTACCCGGAAATCACCCAGGCCAGCAGGCTGACATCCTTGAATTGTGCGGAGATGGCGGGCATCGAGACGGCGACGATGGTCTGGTCCAGCGCGCCGAGAAAGATCGCCAGCATCAGCGCGACCAGCACGCTGCGAATGGCCGGTTTGGGTGTTTCAGGCTGGTGAAGATTGGTCACGGGCGAAACCTGCGGGCAGTGAGAGTCCCGCGGATCGTCAGGCGAGCGGGAATGCTCGCCAGTGTAAGTCGGTAGGAAGCTATTCGATAGCCTCATAAGGAAGTCCGACGTAATTTTCTGCAATGGTTTTTCGCCCCGCTTCTGAACTGACAAAGTAGTCCAGTTCCGAGGCGCTGATGCGCTGACTGAAATCATCGTGTTCGTCGAAGCGATGCAGCATCGAGGTCATCCACCAGGAAAACCGTTCGGCTTTCCATACCCGGCGCAGGCAGATTTCCGAGTATTTCTCCAACAAGTCCGTGCGTCCTTCGCGGTAAACCTTCAGCAGGATATTGAACAAAGTGCTGACGTCACTGGCCGCCAGATTCAGGCCCTTGGCGCCAGTGGGCGGGACGATATGCGCGGCATCGCCAAGCAGAAACATCCGCCCGTACTGCATCGGCTCGACGACAAAACTGCGCAGCGGGGCGATGCTTTTTTCAATCGACGGGCCGGTCACCAGTTTTTCGGCAAGCGCCGTGGGCAAGCGGCTTTTGAGTTCATCCCAAAAGCGCTCATCGGACCAGTCGGCGACATTTTCCTCGGCCGGCACTTGCAGGTAGTAACGGGTGCGGGTGGCCGAGCGCATGCTGCACAGGGCGAAGCCGCGTTCGTGACGGGCGTACACCAGCTCTTCGTGCACCGGCGGGGTGTCCGCGAGAATCCCCAGCCAGCCGAACGGATAGACCCGCTCGAAAATCTTCAGGCAGTCTTCGGGAATCGACTGCCGGGCCACGCCGTGAAAACCATCGCAACCGGCGATGTAATCGCAGTCGACGCGCCAGGTTTCACCGTCCTTTTCGAAAGTGACAAAGGCCTCGTCGCTTTTCATGCCGTGAGGAACGACATCGCTCACTTCATAAAACGACAGCGCCCCGGCCTCCCGACGAGCGGCCATCAGGTCGCGAGTGACTTCGGTCTGGCCGTAAACCATCACGGTTTTTCCGCCGGTCAAACCCTGCAGATCGATGTGTGCCAGACGTCCATCCAATGCCAGATCGAAGCCGGTGTGCACCAACCCTTCGGCATCCATGCGCGCACCCACGCCGGCCTGACGCAACAGCTCTACCATGCCCTGTTCAAGCACCCCGGCGCGAATTCGCCCGAGCACGTAATCGGGTGTCTGGCGTTCGACAATCAGGGTGTCGATACCAGCGTTGTGCAACAACTGACCGAGGAGCAATCCGGACGGACCGGCGCCGATGATGGCGACTTGGGTTTTCAGCGTTTTCATTGTTTTTATGACTCGCAAGCTTCACGCGACGGGAGCCGGTGAATGATTTTTATGGATCGAGTGCTTGCATTTTTCCCTTGCGGGTCTGTCAATTGAAGGTGAAAACTGAGCCGATACCTGTACATTCTGCCAATCGGTGCGATTATCGCCCGCAACCTCGAGGCCTGGATTGAAGTGATGAACAAGCCTGACCTGCCTTCGATTCCGGTGTTCAAGCTCTACGGTGAAAGCCTGGACTGGCCGACCCCTGACTTGCTGCACTGTGAAACCATTTCCAAACGCAGCCGCGAACATCAATGGGAAATCAAACCCCATCGCCACGCCGATTTGTGCCAGTTGCTCTTCGTCTTCAAAGGTCAGGCAGAGCTTGAAATCGAAGGTCAACGCACGCAGCTCAACGAACCCGCCATTCAAGTCCTGCCACCGTTGTCGGTGCATGGCTTCCGCTTTTCCGAGGACGTCGAAGGATTCGTCGTCACCCTCGCCAATCCGTTGATCAATCACTTGCAGGCGCAACTGGGCAATTCGGTGCACGCACTGGCCCAGGCCGAGCACTATCCGGCGGGCAAGGATGCGGAGTACCTGAACAGCCTGTTTTCAGCGTTGCAGGCCGAGTACAACGGCCATCAGCCAGCGCGGGAAATGCTCATGCATTCGCTGGTCAGCGTGATCATGGTCTGGGTCAGCCGACAGGCGATCGTGCGCCATAACGCCAGCCAGCGACCGCAACGCCAGCGCGAATACCTCAACGGGTTCATTCAATTGGTGGAGGAGACTTACCGCCAGCATGTGAAGGTCGAAGACCTCGCCCATCGCCTGGGGATTTCGGTGTCGCACCTCAACGGCACCTGCCGTGAACTGGCAGGGCAGCCGGCGCTGCAGATCATGCACGAACGCCAGTTGCTGGAAGCCAAACGTTTGCTGACCTACACCAGCATGACCATTTACGAGATGTCGGAGTTGTTGGGGTTTTCCGATCCGACCAACTTCACGCGCCTGTTCCGGCGCCGGGTGGGGATATCGCCAAAGGCCTTCCGCGACCGGCTGAAGGCCGAGCAGTGATCTGGTAAACGCTGCGGTCTCCTGTGGGAGGGGGCTTGCTCCCGAAAGCGATCTATCAGTTTGCATCAATGCTGAATGACACACCGCATTCGGGAGCAAGCCCCCTCCCACAGGATTGCACTGCAACTCAGGTCAATCAGCGCAGTGCATTGAGCGTCGCGTTATGCGGAATGCAGCGCTCGAAATTGCAACTCGCGAACTCGCGGGGCAGTTGTCGCAGTTGCTCGACCCGCCAGGCCGCGGTGCCGTACAGCGCCAGCGTGGCGGCGCAGGTGATGAAAATCGCGAAGTACCTTCTTGTTCTGATGTTCATGGCGTTGACCTCTGAACGCATACCCTGCGGTATTACTTTCAGCATAGGTCAGCGGTACAGAGTTGCCAGCCACGGCTCCCGCGTAGGTGACATACCTTCAGCACACGGATGACACCTGTGGGAGCGGGCTTGCTCGCGAAGGCGGTGTGTCAGTCTGGATTGCCCTTGACTGACACGACGCATTCGCGAGCAAGCCCGCTCCCACAGGAATACCGGATTTACAGGCCAATATCCCATTTGGGATTTTCCGGGAATCGTTCGACGAGAAAATCCAGCATGCTGCGCAGCGCCGCCGGCATGTGTTTGCGTGACGCATACACCGCGTAGATGTTCATCTGTCGTGGCTCGGCATCCGGCAGCAAACGCACCAGTTCACCGGCATGCACATGCACCCCGGCCTGATAGGTCGGCAGCATCGCCACCCCCGCGCCGGCCAGCGTCGCCCGCAACAGGGTGCTGGCTTCATTGGCGCTGATGTTGCCCTGTACCGGCACCGACACCGGTTCGCCATCCTCCTCGAAATGCCACAGGCTCTTGCCGAAATACGAGTGCGTGAGGCAGTTGTGTCGGCCCAGGTCCTCGACCCGCTGCGGTGGCGGGTTATCGCGCAGATACGCCGGTGCGGCGCAGACCACTGAGCGGCACACGGTCAGGCGTCGGGCGATCAGGTTCGGGTCCAGGTCATTGCTGGTGCGGATCGCCAGGTCGATGCGCTCATCCACCAGGTTCACCGTGCGGTCGAGCATCTGCAGGTCGATGCTGACCCCGGGGTAGCGCTTGACGTAAGCGGCCATGGCATCGGCCAGTTGCGCCTGGCCGAACGAGGTGCTGACGCTGATACGCAGCAATCCTCGCGGTGCATCGTGCGGTTCACTGACTGCCGCCTGCATATCCGTCGAGAGTTCGAGCATCTGCCGACAGCGCGGCAGGATTTCACTGCCGGCGGCGGTCAGGCTCAACTTGCGCGTGGTGCGGTGCATCAGGCGCGCGCCGACCCAGTCTTCCAGCTCCGCCAGATAGCGCGACACCACCGGCCGTGACAGGTCCAGATGATCGGCGGCCGCCGACTGGCTGCCCAGATCCACCACCGTGACAAACACCCGCATTGCTTGAAGACGATCCATGATTTGCCCGCTTTCAGAAACAAACTATGTCCAAGCATCGCATTTTTTGTACCGAGTCAGGCAACTAAGCTCTGTCCCATCGCCAACCACGGCATTCGGACCACGGAGCAACAGATGATCGGCTTCACTTCCCTTAAACGCGTTTTGCTCGCCACCGCCACCCTCGGTTTCGCGGCACACGCCGCTGCCGCCAACCTGACCCTGGATGTCTACAACCCGGGCACCAACGCGATTTTCCCGGTGACTTCGGTGCTGGTCAGCGGCGAGAAAGACGCGATCCTGGTCGACGCGCAATTCGGCAAGGCCCAGGCCGAGCAGGTGGTGGAAAAGATCCGCGCCAGCGGCAAGCACCTGACCACCATCTACATCAGCCACGGTGACCCGGATTACTACTTCGGCCTCGACACCCTGACTCAGGCTTTCCCCGACGCCACCGTGCTGGCCTCGCAGCCGACCGTCGATCACATCAAGCAGACCGTCGACGGCAAACTCGCCTTCTGGGGCCCGAAAATGGGCGCCGACGTGCCAGCCAAAACCATCGTGCCGGGCGTGCTCAAGGGCGACAGCCTGATGCTCGAAGGGCAGAAGTTGCAGGTGGTGGGACTTGAAGGCAAACAACCGGATCGCAGCTTCGTGTGGATTCCGTCGCTCAAGGCTGTGGTCGGTGGCGTCGTGGTTGCCGAGAATATCCATGTGTGGATGGCCGACACTCAGACCGCGCAATCCCACGCCGACTGGCTGCAAACCCTGCACTCGATCGAAACCCTGAAGCCGAAAACCGTGGTGCCGGGTCACTATCTGGGCGAGAGCAGCCGCTCGCTGGCCAGCGTGAAATTCACCGCCGACTACATTAAGGCTTTCGACGAAGAAACCGCCAAGGCCAAGGATTCCGCCGCACTGATCAAGGCCATGCAAAAACGCTACCCGAAACTCGGCGAAGAAAGCTCGCTGGAGCTGAGCGCCAAAGTCGCCAAGGGCGAGATGAAGTGGTAACCCGATTGATCTGAAACAGAGGTCGAGAGGACTTTTGTGGCGAGGGAGCTTGCTCCCGCCCGCCTGCGCAGCAGGCGTAAAACCTGCCAATGCGTTGTATCTGAAACGGGCGGGGAGTGCTTCGCCCTCCAGCGGGAGCAAGCTCCCTCGCCACAGGGAATACCGCTTCAAGATTAGATTTATGCCGTCGTTGAAACTCTCAAGCCAACTGGAGAATGTCATGAGCAAGATCGCAATCATTGGTGCCACCGGCCGTGCCGGTAGCCAACTGCTGGAAGAAGCCCTGCGTCGCGGTCATAGCGTCACCGCCATCGCCCGCGATACCTCGAAGATCGGTAACCGTGCCGGTGTGGTCAGCAAGAATGTCGATGTGCTGGATTCGGCGGCGCTGCAAGCCGCCGTCGCCGGTCATGACGTGGTGATCAGCGCCGCGCATTTCGCCACCGTACCGGCCAGTGCCGTGGTCGGCCCGGTGAAGCAGGCGGGCGTGAAGCGTCTGCTGGTGGTCGGGGGGGCCGGTTCGCTGTTGCTGCCGGACGACACTCGAGTGATCGACAGCGCGGGTTTCCCCGCCGAATACAAAACCGAGGCCAGTGCGGGCGCAGCGTTTCTCGATGCGTTGCGTCAGGAGCAGGATCTGGACTGGACCTTCCTCTCGCCATCGGCAGAGTTTGTCGAAGGTGAGCGCACCGGCACCTTCCGCGTCGGCAAGGATCACTTGCTGGTGAGTGCCGAAGGTCGTAGCTGGATCACCTTCGCCGATTACGCGATCGCGCTGATCGACGAAGTGGAAACGCCGAAGCATTCGCGTCAGCGGTTTACGGTCGGCTACTAAGCAACGACGCGGAACAAATGTGGGAGCGGGCTTGCTCGCGAAGGCGGTGTGTCAGCGACATTTGAAGTGACTGACACTCCGCCTTCGCGAGCAAGCCCGCTCCCACAGGGGTATTTGTTTGTTTCAGCGGGTATGCGCCTGTTCCACCAGCCAGATCATCAACTCCTCCAACTGCGGCGATGCTTCCCCACCCTGCGGCATCACCACGTAGTACCCCAGCCCCGTCTTCACCTTCAACTCAAACGGCATCACCAGCCGCCCCGCGCGCAGGTCATCGCCGATCAGCGACCAGTCGCCAATCGCCACACCCGTCCCGTGGGAGGCCATCGACATCGCCTGATCCAGCGTCTCGAAATGCTGCCCCGTGTCGACATTGCTCAATTGCAACCCGGCGGCTGTCAGCCACACGGTCCAGTCCTGGATATCGTGGGTGGGATGCAGCAGCAGATGCTGTTGCAGATCGGCCGGTTCGCTCAGCGCCGGTGGGCCCTTCAATAGCGCTGGCGAACAGACTGGCGTCAGTTGTTCATCGAACAGATGCAGGGCCGTCGACGAATTGTCCGGCGGGGTGCCGTAGATCACCGCGGCATCGAATGGCTCACGCTGAAAGTCCACGCCGTGGGCCAGTGTGGTGGTCAGTTTGACCGGCACATCCGGGCGTTCCTTTTGCCACTGCAGCAGGCGCGGCACCAGCCAGCGCATCACGCAGCTCGGCGCCTTGAGTTGCAGGGTTTGCCGCTTGAGACCGATCTGCTCGGTCGCTTCGCTGATCAGGCCAAAGATCTTCTCCACCCGTGGCAGCCACTCACGTCCTTCAGCGGTCAGCTCAAGGCCTCGGGCCAGACGAATGAACAACTCATAACCGAGATGATCCTCCAGCCCGGCGATCTGCCGGCTCACCGCGCCCTGGGTGATGTGCAACTGCTCGGCCGCCCGGGTGAAATTGCAGCACTGCGCAGTGATCAGAAACGTGTGCAGGGCGGGCAGGGGAGGCAGTCGTTTCATGGGGATCCGAGGTATGACGTGAGGACATGGCTAGTATGACTTTTAATCGATTGTTGCCGCTACTCGCCGCCCGTTCAATGAGCCCATTCCACCCGGATCGATGTGGGAGCGAGCTTGCTCGCGAATACGGTTTTCTATTCAGCATCAATGTGGCTGATACACCGCTTTCGCGAGCAAGCTCGCTCCCACACTGGCACGGCGTATTGAACAACAAGAAGGGCAATCGGCATGGCGACGTGTGGCGAAGTACTGGTCAAGTTACTCGAGGATTACGGGGTCGAGCAGGTGTTCGGCATTCCCGGGGTGCACACCGTGGAGCTGTATCGCGGGCTGGCCCGTTCGCGCATCAACCACGTCACTCCACGGCATGAACAGGGTGCCGGTTTCATGGCTGACGGCTATGCGCGCACCAGCGGCAAACCGGGTGTGTGCTTCATCATCACCGGCCCGGGCATGACCAACATCACCACCGCGATGGGCCAGGCGTACGCCGACTCGATCCCGATGCTGGTGATCTCCAGCGTGCAGACCCGCAGCCAGTTGGGCGGCGGTCGCGGCAAGCTCCACGAGTTGCCGAACCAGAGTGCGCTGGTCGGCGGTGTCGCTGCGTTCTCTCACACCCTGATGTCCGCTGCGGAATTGCCGGGCGTGCTGGCCCGTGCCTTCGCCCTGTTCCAGGCCGGGCGTCCACGTCCGGTGCACATCGAAATTCCGTTGGACGTGCTGGTCGAAGAGGCCGATGAATTGCTCGGCAGTGTTCCGGTGAACATCGATCGTGCCGGTGCGGCACCGAGTGCCGTCAGCCGCATGACTGAGCTGCTGGCCAACGCCAAGCGCCCGCTGATTCTCGCTGGCGGCGGTGCCATCGACGCCGCCCCCGAGCTGACCCGACTGGCCGAGCGCCTCGATGCCCCCGTAGCACTGACCATCAACGCCAAAGGCATGTTGCCGTCGAACCACCCGCTGCTGATCGGCTCGACGCAAACGCTGGTCGCGACCCGTGCACTGGTGGCCGATGCCGACGTGGTGCTGGCGATCGGCACCGAGCTGGCGGAGACCGATTACGACGTCACCTTCGCCGGTGGTTTCGAGATCCCCGGCAAGTTGCTGCGCATCGACATCGACGCCGATCAGACCGTGCGCAACTATCCGCCGCACGTGGCGTTGGTCGCCGATTCGCGTAACGCCGCGCAAGCGCTGCTCAGTGCGCTGGCACAGCAAAAACTCGCCGAACGCAGCAGCGATTGGGGTCAGGTTCGCGCCGCACAATTGCGCACTGAACTGGCCGCAAGCTGGGATGCGCCGACCCTGGCCCAGACCCTCTTTCTCGACACTGTGCTTGATGAACTGCCGGATGCGGTGTTCGTCGGCGATTCCACGCAACCGGTGTACACCGGCAACCTCACGTTCAACCCGGATCACCCGCGCCGCTGGTTCAATTCGTCCACCGGTTACGGCACCCTCGGTTACGCCTTGCCGGCGGCGATCGGCGCATGGCTCGGCGGCCGCATCAAGGGCGGCGCGCGCCCGCCAGTGGTGTGCCTGATCGGTGATGGCGGCTTGCAGTTCACCCTGCCGGAACTGGCCAGCGCAGTCGAAGCGCGCACACCGGTGATCGTCCTGTTGTGGAATAACCAGGGCTACGAAGAGATCAAGAAGTACATGGTCAACCGTGCCATCGAGCCGGTTGGCGTCGATATCTACACCCCGGATTTCATCGGCGTCGCCAAGGCCCTGGGCTGCGCCGCCGAAGCGATCAGCTCGGTTGAACAGCTGCGTGGTGCGCTGCGTGCCGCCACTGATCGTCAGGGCCCGACCCTGATTGAAATCGACCAGACTCAATGGATGCAGGCGGTGGCCAAATGATCAATTTCCCAACCACACTCGATGGCCTGTACATCAACGGCCAATGGTCTGCCGGTCGCGAACACCTGCGGGTGATCAACCCGGCCACCGAAGCACTGCTGACCACGGTCAATGGCGGCGATGAAAGCGCGGTTGATCTGGCCGTCAGCGCAGCCACTGAAGCGTTCAAGAGCTGGTCGAAAACCAGCGGTGCCGAACGTGGTGCGATCCTGCGCAACATCGCCAATGGCGTGCGCAACGGTCGCGATCACCTGATGCAGCTGCAGTCGAGCAACAACGGAAAACCGCAGTTCGAAGCGTCCATTGACGTCGATGATGTGATCGCCACGTTCGAGTATTACGCCGAACTCGCCGAAGGTCTCGATGCGCACCAGGACAGCAATGTGCCGCTGCCCAGCGACGACTTCAGTGCGCGTCTGCGGCGTGAGCCGTGTGGTGTGGTCGGGCTGATCGTGCCGTGGAATTTCCCGATGGTCACCACCGCGTGGAAACTCGCGCCGGCGCTGGCCGCCGGTTGCTGCGTGGTGTTGAAACCGTCGGAAGTCACGCCGCTGCCGGAGCTGGAACTGGCGGCGATCATCGCCGAATCCGGTCTGCCCCAAGGCGTGTTCAACCTGGTGTGCGGCACCGGTCTGGCGGTCGGTGCGCCGCTGTCGGCTGATCCGCGCATCGCCAAGATCTCCTTCACCGGCAGCAATGCGGTCGGCGTGCAAGTGATGCAACGCGCCGCCGAAACCGTGAAGGGCGTGAGCCTGGAACTGGGGGGCAAATCTTCGCTGCTGGTTCTGGCCGATGCCGATCTGGAACTGGCGGTGGAGCTGGCCTGTGGCGGCGGATTCTTCAACGCCGGGCAGATGTGCTCGGCCACCAGTCGGGTGTTGGTCGCCGATGAGCTGGCCGACGAATTCCTTATCCGTTTGCAGGCCCGCGCGGAAAAAATCCGCGTGGCCGATCCGTTCGATCCTGAAGTGGAGATGGGCGCGCTGGTCAATCAGGCGCAGTACCAGCGCGTGCTCGGCCACATCGATCGCGGCTTGAGCGCCGGGGCGAAATTGATCTGCGGCGGCAATCGTCCGGCGGATCTGCCACGCGGGTATTTCCTGCAGCCGACGGTGTTCACCGAAGTGCCCCTCGACAGTGCGTTGTGGTGTGAAGAGATCTTTGGCCCGGTGCTCTGCGTGCGCAGTTTCAGCAGCGAAGCCGAGGCGATTGCCTTGGCCAACGACAGCCAGTTTGGGCTGGTCGCCAGTGTGGTGACTCGCGATGCGGCTGCGGCAGATCGGGTGGCGAATGCGTTGCAGGCCGGACTGGTGTGGATCAACTCGCCGCAGGTGATCTTCCCGCAGACGGCGTGGGGCGGCTACAAGCAGAGCAGCATCGGCCGTGAATTGGGGCCGTGGGGGCTGGCCGCGTTTCAGGAAATCAAGCACGTGATCCGGGCGCTCTGAACGGCGTGTCGGGTCTTGGCGATCTGATCCGGATTTTTTGCTGAGCATTCCGGCCTCTTCGCGAGCAAGCTCGCTCCCACATTGGATGTGTGATCAACACTAGTCCACTGTGGGAGCGGGCTTGCTCGCGAAAGCGTCAGCCGCAGCAGAGCAGATTCCGGATCAGACCGACTGCCGCAACCGCGCCAGATCCCGCAACGGCGGCGCGCCAAACAAGCGGCTGTACTCGCGGCTGAACTGCGACGGACTTTCATACCCGACTCGATACCCCGCGGCCGAAGCTTCCAGCCCTTCAGCCAGCATCAGGCGTCGCGCCTCTTGCAGGCGCAGCTGCTTCTGGTACTGCAACGGACTCATCGCCGTCATTGCCTTGAAACGGTGATGCAGGGTCGAGACGCTGAGGTTCACTTCCTTCGCCAGATCATCGATGCGCAGCGGCTGCTCGAAGTTGCCGTTGAGCCATTTGATCGCCTGGCTGATGCGGTGGCTCTGGCTGTTGGCAATCGCGATTTCATACAGACGATGGCCCTGCGGACTGCGCAGCAGGCGATAGAGAATTTCCCGGCGAATCAGTGGCGCGAGCATGGCGATGTCTTTCGGCGCGTCGAGCAGGCGCGCCAGCCGCAGCACCGCGTCGAGCATCGCGCTGTCGATCTGCTCGACATACAGACCGCGTCCCGTGGGCCGGGTCGGCACACCCATCGGGCCGGCGTCGGCGATCAGTGCGGTGATTTCCGCCGGGTCGATGTCCAGGCGCACAGCGAGGATCGGCTCCTGCGGCGAGACATTCACCACCCGTCCGCTGAGCGGCATCGAGACCGAGACCACCAGGTAATTCAGCGGATCGTAATTGAAGTACTCATCCGCCAGCCGCACCTCTTTCCGACCCTGAGCCATGATGCACAGCGCCGGTTGCGCGAGTACCGGGGCGAAGTCGTGGGATTGGGTGTGGCGCGACATGAACAGCGAGCCGATGGCGGTCGCGTAACTGCCATCGTCGGTGGTGTTGCGACGGATGATCGCCGCGAGTTCTGCGCGCTGTTTTTCCATGTCGGCATCGGGCGGGGCTTGGAAACGATCGAATGACGTCATGCACGGCATCCTCGGCAAGGGATCTGGAATGGGGCAGAGCATAAGTTTGTGCAAGCGCGAGCGGTAGACACATCCTGTCAAATGCTTGCCTGATTCTGCATGGGCTGGTTTTGCGCGTCGGCCATCAGCCCGCGACCGCCACCTTACCCCTTGCGGCGAATACCCCTGTAGGAGCTGCCGCAGGCTGCGATCTTTTGATTTTAAAAGCGAAAGTCAAAAGATCGCAGCCTGCGCCAACTCCTACACAAAACGCGTATGACAGGGGTGTGACAGGGTTTTAGTGGTGGTTGCCGGACTTTTGTGCAGTCTCGCAGGATTGTGCAACGCAGCGGCAGGAATCGACTAACGGCACCCTGCGACCGGCCCTTAATCTTGGATCCTGTCGCAGCCCGTCCCCCGGCTGCCACGCGACTCCCTGGGAGGGTTGAACATGTCCAAGCAGATTCCCGTCAGTCATATGGCCTTCGTTCGAGCGCGCGCCGGACGCTCCGCTGAACTGGGTGTGCGCCTCAGTGCCTTGATCGAACCGTCGCGCGCCGCCCCCGGTTGCCTGAGCTTTGCCCTGCAGCATTCGCAATGCGATCCGGAGCTGTGGCTGGTCTCTGGTTTCTGGAGCCATCAACAGGCGATGACGGCTTATTTCAACAGCCCGTCGATGCAGATCTTTGCCGAGTTGGTTCAGGACCTGGTGGTCAACAGCCTGGATTTCCACACCTTCAAAGAGGTGTCGGCGGCGCAGGCGCTCGGACAATGTCCGGCACCGATACACAAACTCGCCGGTTGAGGGTTTAATGTCCGGCTTATTCGTCTGAGCCAGGATGTGTGCCATGGCACGTAAAGAGTTCGAACACTTCGAAGCAGTCTCCGCAGTCGTCCCCGTCGAGTTGGGCGGCAACAAGGGTTATCACGCGGCAATCGCGGTCAAGGCTCTGGTCGATGGCGGTGCGCCACGCTTCCACAAACTGCTGGGTGATCAGGTGTTTCCCGGCGCCATCGCTGCCGATGACGCGGCGACCCAGGAGCTGGACCGCCTCAAGGGTGTCACCGCTGACGCCGAGCTGATCTGGTAACTGCGCTTACTTGCCCGCACCCGGGCGCCACATCTTGAACAGGGCTTCAGGCCCCAACTGGAAGTAATCCGCCGGCCCGCCGCCGCGCAGAATCGGTTCTGCCGCGGCGGTGTCGTAGATCCCGTCCTTCAACAGCCATTTGGCGATATGCACGGCGACCACTTCGCCGAGAATCAGCCAGCTCGGCACGGTTTCGCCATCGGCACGCTGCAACTGAATGATCTGTGTGACCTTGCATTCGAAGGACACCGGGCTTTCGGCTACCCGTGGCACCGCAATCACCTTCGACGCCACCGGCGTCAGCCCGGCCAATTCAAACTCGTTGACCTCAGGCGCGACCATCGCGCAGCTCTGGTTCATCTGCTCGGCCAGCGGCCGGGTGGCGAGGTTCCAGGCGAATTCACCGGTCTGCTCGATGTTGTTCAGGCTGTCTTTGCGCCCGACACTGGAAAAACCAATGATCGGCGGAATGTAGTTGAACGCGTTGAAGAAGCTGTAAGGCGCCAGATTCAGCTGGCCGTGGGCATCCTGCGAAGAAATCCAGCCGATGGGGCGCGGGCCGACGATGGCGTTGAACGGATCGTGGGGCAGGCCGTGACCGTTGGCGGGTTCGTAGTAGTGGATGTCATCGGACATGGTGAATGAATTCCTGAGGCTGCGTTTCGGATGCGGCCATAGTGCAAGGACGCTCCACGTATTTCCAGTCAAACGCTGATCCCCCTGTAGGAGCTGCCGCAGGCTGCGATCTTTTGATTTTGTTTTTTAAGATCAAGATCAAAAGATCGCAGCCTTCGGCAGCTCCTACAGGGGATTTGGGTGATTTGAGAATATGTGATGCTTCAGAAATGACTAAGCCCGGCCGAAGCCGGGCTGTGGAAGAACTGCTCATACTTAGCTGATGGCTGCAGCGGTACCGGTCTTGTCGAAGCCGTCAGCTGCGACGGTTTTGCCGATGTTGGTTTTATCAAAACCATCTGCGGCGTAAGTGCCCGAGTGGCTGGTTTCGATGACGGCGGAACCGCCGGTAATAAAGTCGGAGGATTTGGTTTTGTCCGAGCCATCGGCAGCGAAGGTGTTGGCGGCCAGTACGGACAGGGTCAGGGCGAGGATCAGTTTGGTTTTCATGTTCTTTACTCCAGATTCGTTGGCGGATGTGTCTTGCATGGGTTTAATGCTACGCCAACTAAGTTGATTGAAAAGCGCAAATTAATGCTAAAAACAATCGATTAACTTGATATTAAGGGCGGCGCGTTGAAATCGCTTTCGTCGTCGGAGCGAGCGTCGCGCAGGTCATCGATCAGGTGATTGCAGAATGAGGGGGCAGCATTAATCAGCGATTAATCGGTGTTAACCGAAGGTGAGGGATTTTTCATACTTGCGATTGGCAAGCGGGTGCTGCCGAGTTGTCCTGATTGATCTGGAAC
>NZ_JANLOG010000024.1:0-26564 GCF_025466205.1 Pseudomonas sp. 13B_3.2_Bac1 | reverse complement strand
TGCGCTCCAACACAGAATTGGGTCTTACTGAATTTCTTCTGGCTTCACGATCACCCAGTTCTTGTCCGCCGTCACCGGCAACCCTTCCTTGGCCTGCGCTGCCGCGTTCTTGGTCATCATGCCGTTGAGCTGGGTCATGTATTTGTCTTTGCGGTTGACCCACAAGTGGATGCCGCCCTTGGCCACGTCAACACTGTGGAACAACATGTAACCGTCGCTGGTCGGGGTATCGCCGCCCACCAGTACCGGTTTTTTCCACTCGTCGATGTAGGTCAGGATCGCCGCGTGCTTGCCGGCCATCCAGGTCGCCGGGGTCCACAGGTACGGGGTCAGTTCGAGGCCGAGGTTGGCTTTCTCGTCATACTTGCCGGCGGTGATCTGTTTGCGTGCGGTGGTCAGCTCGCCGGTTTCGCGGTTCTTCAACAATGTGCTCACGCCGATCACGTTCTGCGGTTTGACGTTGTAGCCGTACTTCGGATCAGCCGCGACCATGCGCACCAGCTCTTCGGAGGCGGCGGTCATCACGTAGACCTCAATGCCGTTCTCCATCAGTTTGTTGTACAGCTCGGCCTGACCGGTAAAGACTTTGGGTGGCTGCACCTCAAGGTTCTTCACCACGTCACCGTCGTAATAAGTGGTCGGCACCGGTTTGCCCGAGGCCATCAGCTCATCGACGTAGCCTTTGAGTTCCTTGAGGGTAAAGCCAGAGAACACCTGCGCCACCCATGGGTAGCAGACCATGTCGTCGACTTCGCACAGGCGATAGTAATAGCTGAACAGGCTTTCCTTATGGTCAGCGGTGTCCTTGAACGGCATCAGTTTCAGGGAGGGATCAAGCGTCTCGCGGGTGATCAGGCCCTTGTTTTCCATGAACGGCAGCAACGACTCTTCGAGGTCGTAGCGGTAACTGGTGTTGTCCATGTCGAACACCGCGTAGTTACCCTTGTTGGCGTTGGCCGCGATCATCGCGTCCAGTGCCTTGGCCTGATCCGCCGGCCAGTGCTTCAGATCGGTGGCGAATGCGTGAGCGGCCAAGCCCAATCCAAGAACCACAGCGAGCATTTTCGGTGCGAACTTCATCGGCGTTTTCTCCCTGACTGAAAGACATCGACGCTAACAAATAAGTGTGACAGTCCTCGTCTGTCAGCGACCGCTTACGTCTCCTCAACGCCAGCTGCATTGCCGAGAGCGACAGGCGCTTATTCCAAAAACGACGGACGACCTGCGATTTCGGTATTAATTCATTGGAAATCAAACTGTTAGGCTTGCCGGTTCGCAGTTGCCCAAGAAGGCGACTGGCACAAGTCTTATCGGAGTCTTCATGAATCTGCCGCTGATCCTCAATCTGCTGGTGTTCCTCGCCCTGCTCTTCGGTCTGGCGCAAACCCGCCACACTACGTGGAGCCTGGCGAAAAAAGTCCTGCTCGCGCTGGTGCTCGGCGTGGTATTTGGTGTTGCCCTGCACTCCGTTTACGGAGCCGGCAACCCGGTGCTGAAAGCCTCGATCGGCTGGTTTGATCTGGTCGGCAACGGCTACGTGCAGTTGCTGCAAATGATCGTGATCCCGCTGGTGTTCGCCTCGATCCTCAGCGCGGTCGCGCGTCTGCACAACGCCTCGTCGCTGGGCAAGATCAGCTTCCTGACCATCGGCACGCTGCTGTTCACCACCGCGATTGCGGCACTGATCGGTATCGGTCTGACCAACCTGTTCGGCCTCACCGCCGAAGGTCTGGTCGCCGGCACTCAGGAAATGGCCCGTCTGCAAACCATTCAGACCGACTACGCCGGCAAGGTTGCCGACCTGAATGTGCCGCAGCTGCTGCTGTCGTTCATTCCGCAGAACCCGTTCGCCGACCTGGCCCGGGCCAAGCCGACCTCGATCATCAGCGTGGTGATCTTCGCCGCGTTCCTCGGGGTCGCGGCGCTGCAACTGCTCAAGGATGATGTCGAGAAAGGTCAGAAAGTGATCAACGCCATCGACACCCTGCAAGCCTGGGTGATGCGTCTGGTGCGTCTGGTGATGAAGCTCACCCCGTACGGCGTGCTGGCGCTGATGACCAAAGTGGTCGCCGGTTCCAACCTGCAGGACATCATCAAGCTCGGCAGTTTCGTGGTGGTCTCGTACCTCGGTCTGGGCCTGATGTTCGTGGTGCATGGCCTGCTGGTGTCGGCGGCCGGGATCAACCCGCTGCGGTTCTTCCGCAAGATCTGGCCGGTGCTGACGTTCGCGTTCACCAGCCGTTCCAGCGCGGCGAGCATTCCGCTGAGCATCGAAGCGCAGACCCGTCGCCTGGGCATTCCGCAGTCGATCGCCAGTTTCGCCGCCTCGTTCGGTGCGACCATCGGCCAGAACGGTTGCGCCGGTCTGTACCCGGCGATGTTGGCGGTGATGGTTGCGCCAACCGTCGGCATCAACCCGCTGGACCCGCTGTGGATCGCGACGCTGGTGGCGATTGTGACCCTGAGTTCGGCCGGTGTGGCCGGTGTTGGCGGTGGCGCGACGTTTGCTGCGCTGATCGTGCTGCCGGCGATGGGCTTGCCGGTGTCGCTGGTGGCGCTGCTGATTTCGGTGGAGCCGCTGATCGACATGGGTCGTACGGCGTTGAACGTGAGTGGTTCGATCACCGCCGGTGCGATTACCAGCCAAGTGATGCAGCAGACCGATAAAGCACTGCTGGATGCGGATGAGCATGCGGAGCTGGCGCAGGCTTAAGTTCTTCTTTGCCTGACCTGCCCTCTTCGCGAGCAAGCCCGCTCCCACATTGGATCTGTGATCGACACAAATCCAATGTGGGAGCGGGCTTGCTCGCGAAGCTCTTAAGCTTTTTCCCAGACTTCGAAGTTGTACGCGGGCTTATCGCCCTCAGCAGCGTTTTGCTGGAAGTCCTTTTGCTCCCAGTCATATGGGCTGAATTCTGGGAACCAGGCATCGCCCTCCGGACTTAAATACACACGAGTCAAATACAAACGATCCGCATGTGGGAGCGCCTGCGCGTACAATTGGGCGCCACCAATTAACATCAACTCGCTTGCGCCCTGCTCTAACGCCCACTCGTCTGCACGAGCCACTGCTTCTTCAAGCGAGGAGTAAACCTCCGCACCTTCAAGATGCAAATCGGCCTGCTTACTGACAACAATGTTCAAACGCCCTGGCAGCGGACGCCCCAAAGAATCCCAAGTCTTGCGTCCCATGATGATGGGTTTGCCAAGGGTTTTTTCCTTGAAATACTTGAAATCACCCGGTAGATGCCAAGGCATACCGTTGTTCACGCCAATCACTCGGTTTTGACCGAGCGCAGCGATTAGAGATAAGGGAAGAGTATTGTTCATTCGGATGAGGATACCAGAGGTTCGGCATCCCGCAACTTGCCCCGACCAGCGCCACAGCGGTTATGCTCACT
Organism: Pseudomonas sp. 13B_3.2_Bac1; assembly: GCF_025466205.1. NCBI lineage: Bacteria > Pseudomonadati > Pseudomonadota > Gammaproteobacteria > Pseudomonadales > Pseudomonadaceae > Pseudomonas > Pseudomonas sp. 13B_3.2_Bac1. The sequence continues at coordinate 23,163 of NZ_JANLOG010000024.1, read as the reverse complement.
GCTCAATCGAGCAACGGAATGGCGCGTGACTGAACTGACTCCACTGCAAAACCTCTGGCTGACCGAAACCATCCGCCTGCGCGAAGAACACGCAGGTCCCCTGGAGGATCTGGAAGCCAATCGACTGGCCCGCGCGGCCGGCGGCGATCTGCCGGGCCGTATTCAGCGCCGCGCCGTGTGGCTGGCCGAGCGCGACGGGCTGAGCGCAGCACTCAGGCACTGGCTGCAAGGCGCACGTCTGGCGCTGGTGCTGCTGGTCATTTTCGCGCTGCTGAGCGGCGCCGGGCTGGCCTTCGCCGCACTGAGCCAGACGCCGGTCAATGTGTTCTGGGCCCTGGGCAGCCTGCTCGGGCTGAACCTGATTCTGCTGCTGAGCTGGGCGCTGGGGCTGATCTTTGCCGGTGAACACGGCGCCACCCTCGGGCGCTTGTGGCTATGGCTCAGCGAAAAACTCGCCCGCGATGCCAAAGCCGCGCAACTCGCGCCGGCCCTGCTGCTGATGTTGCAGCGCAGGAAACTCAATCGCTGGGCGCTCGGCACTTTGGTCAATGGCCTGTGGTTGCTGGCGATGCTCAGCGCACTGCTGTTGCTGCTGACACTGATGGCGACCCGGCGCTACGGTTTCGTCTGGGAAACCACCATTCTCGGCGCCGACACCTTTATCAACCTGACCCAAGCCCTTGGCGCGCTGCCGGCGCTGCTCGGCTTCAACGTGCCGACCGTAGAGATGATCCGCGCCAGCGGCGGCGCAGCGCTGGATATCGAAAGCGCGCGACAGGCCTGGGCAACCTGGCTGGTCGGCGTGCTGGTGGTCTACGGCGTGCTGCCGCGCCTGCTGCTGGCGCTGTTGTGTTTCTGGCGCTGGAGTCGCGGCAAAGCCGCGCTGACCCTGGACTTGAACCTGCCCGGTTACGCCCAGTTGCGTGAACGGCTGATGCCGACCAGCGAACGCCTCGGCATCAACGACGCCGCGCCTGCGCAGTTGCATCGAGTTGAAAGCAGCGTCAGCGAACACGCCAGCGACGGCGCTTTGCTGGTGGCCATCGAACTCGACGATCAGCGCCCGTGGCCACCGGCCCTGCCGAAAACCGTGAGCAACGCCGGAATCCTCGACAGCCGCGAATCGCGGCACAAACTGCTCGAACAGCTCAGCCGTTTCCCTCCGGCGCGCCTGCTGATTGCCTGCGATCCACGGCGCTCGCCGGATCGCGGCAGCCTCGCGCTGATCGCCGAACTGGCGCGCAACGCCAGCGCCACCCGGGTCTGGTTGCTGCAAGCACCGCACGGCGAGGCGCTGGACAGTGCCCGTCTCGGCGACTGGCACGTTGCGCTGCAACAACTGGAGTTGCCGTTCGCCGATTGCGCACCGATGAACTGGCTGGAGAGCGGTCATGACTGATGCCCGGAAAGCGCCGCTGAAACTCGCGGTGGTCGGCCACACCAACGTCGGCAAGACCTCGCTGCTGCGCACCCTGACCCGCGACGTCGGCTTCGGCGAAGTCTCGCACCGGCCGAGCACCACTCGACATGTCGAGGGCGCGCGGTTGTCGGTGGACGGCGAGCCGTTGCTCAATCTCTACGACACCCCCGGGCTGGAAGACGCCATCGCCCTGCTGGATTTCCTTGAGCGTCTGGAACGCCCCGGCGAACGTCTCGACGGCCCGGCGCGACTGGCGCGGTTTCTCGACGGCAGCGAAGCGCGTCAGCGGTTCGAACAGGAGGCGAAAGTGCTGCGACAGCTAGTCGCCTCCGACGCCGGTCTGTATGTGATCGACGCCCGCGAACCGGTGCTGGCCAAGTATCGTGACGAACTCGAAGTGCTCGCCAGTTGCGGCAAGCCGCTGTTGCCGGTGCTGAATTTCGTCAGCAGCGCCAACCATCGCGAGCCGGACTGGCGCGAAGCGTTGGCGCGGCTCGGCCTGCATGCGCTGGTGCGCTTCGACAGCGTTGCGCCGCCGGAAGATGGCGAGCGGCGCCTGTACGAAAGCCTTGCGCTGCTGCTGGAAAACGCCCGTCCGCAACTGGAGCGCTTGATCGCCGATCAACAGGCCCAGCGCCTCGCCCGCCAACAAAGTGCGGCGCGTTTGATCGCCGAATTGCTGATCGACTGCGCCGCCTGCCGACGCAGTGTGGTCAGTGAGGCCGAGCAGGAGCAGCAAGCGATCAGCGAACTGCGCAAGGCCGTGCGCCAGCGTGAACAGAAATGCGTCGAAGCGTTGCTCAAGCTCTATGCGTTTCGCCCGCAGGATGCGGCGGCCAGTGATCTGCCGTTGCTCGATGGGCGTTGGGGCGATGATCTGTTCAACCCGGAAACCCTGAAGCAACTCGGCGTGCGCGTGGGCGGCGGGATTGCGGCCGGTGCCGCGGCGGGGGCTGGCGTGGATCTGCTGGTCGGCGGCATTACCCTCGGTGCGGCGGCGCTGGCCGGTGCGATTGCCGGCGGCGCCCTGCAAACCGCGCGCAGTTATGGCAGCCGCTTGCTGGGCAAGATCAAGGGACAGCGGGAATTGACCGTGGATGACGGGGTGCTGCGGCTGTTGGCGTTGCGTCAGCGCCAACTGTTGCTGGCGCTCGATCAGCGCGGGCATGCGGCGATGGAAGCAGTTCAGGTCGCCACCCCGCAGGACAAGACCTGGCGCGAAGGCAAGCTGCCTGAAGCGTTGCACAAGGCACGGGCGCATCCGCAGTGGTCTTCGCTCAATCCGCATCCGAAGTTGAATCAGGCGGAGCGGCAGGAGCAGATTGATCTATTGGCTGCAGAGCTTTAGTGCCTGTTCCGGCCTCTTCGCGAGCAAGCCCGCTCCCACAGTTTGATCGCATTCCTTATGGTGGAACTCGGTCGAATGTGGGAGCGGGCTTGCTCGCGAATGGCGCGACTCGGTGACACGGATTACGCCGCCAGCAGGCGCACCGCCTTCTCCTTCAATACTCCCAACTCCATCACCGGCACCGCCCTTTCCTTGGCCAACTCATCCCACTGCCGCATGCGCAAACTCACGGTACACAAGGGATCGCGCTCAAACGCATCCGCCTCAGCCTCGCTCATCACCCCGCCCTGATATTCCAGGGTCCGGCGACTGGCTTCACTCAGGCGCTCGAAATATCCCGGTTCACGTAGCGTCAGATAGCGCTTGGCCTGCACGTGATATTCCACCAGCCGCGCCATACGCTCGCTGAATCCCGCCTCACGCAAATAATCCGCCCCCAGCCGCTCATGGCTGACCACGCCATAACCGCCCATGTTCTCGGCACCTTCGGCACACAAATGGCCGATGTCATGGAAGAACGCGGCGAGCACCACTTCATCATCAAAGCCTTCAGCCATCGCCAACTGCGCTGCCTGAGACATGTGTTCGATCTGCGACACCGGCTCGCCGATGTAATCACTGGCACCAAAGCGTTCATACAGCGCAAACACCCGGTCAACGACTTGCGCATGCCCCGCCATCAGATTTCCTCCAGCAATTGCGCCACGTTGCGCTCGGCCAGTGCCGGGCCGACGCTCATGCCGACGCCGGTGTGCATCAGCGCCACACTCAAGCCCGGTGCCGGGCGCAGGAATGAGAACGGCCCCGGCCCACGGGCACCGTAGACGCCCTGCCAGCGCTCCACCACTTGCACCTTGCAGCCCAGCGTGTGCTCGGCCAGTTCGAGCATCCAGTTGTCCACTTGCTCGGCGTTGAACGGCGACGGATCGCTGCCGTAATGGTGCGAGTCGCCGATGATCAGCTCGCCATACGGCGTCGGGCTGATCAGCAGGTGAATGCCGTTGTCGTGCAGGTGCGGCTGTTCGCGCAGGATCTGTGCCTGCACCGCCGCCGCTTCTGGCAAATCGGCGAAGGCGCCGTAGTGCACGCAGCTCAAACCGGTGAGCAAGGCGTGTTGCAGATTCAGCTCGATCTGCGGTTTGGCGCGGAGCATTTGCAGACGGCAGATCTGCGGGTCGAGCGTGGCAATCGGCTCGGCCAGCAGGGTCTGATAATCGTGGCCGGAGCAGACGATGACTTGCTGCGCCGTGAAACTGCCGGCAGTGCTGTGCAGACGTCCTGGCTCGACGTCACGCACCAGCGTACTGAAGTGAAACTCGACGCCGAGGTCGCGGCGCAGATAATCGATCAGCGCCGGGATCGCTTCCCGCGAGTACAACTGTTGATCGTCCATGCCGTGTAGCGCGGCGCGGTGATGGCTGAACTGGCCGTGGTACAGATCACGCAAGGCGGCGCCACGCAGCAAGGCGACGTTGTAACCGTGTTCCACGGCGCGGCCGTTGCAGAAGGCTTCGAGCAATTGCTCTTCGGCTTCGCTGCGGGCGAACAGGTACGAGCCGTTGCGCTTGATCTGCAGACCGGCGAGTTGCGCCCAGTCGCCCCAGATCTCGCGGCTGGCCTTGGCCAGTTCGAGCATCGGGCCGGGTGGCTGGCCGGTGACCAGCGCCTGACCGAAGTTGCGCACCGAGGCGCCGAGGGGCGTGGCGGTGCGTTCGAAAACGCTGACCTTGAGGCCGCGCTTGGCGGCGGCGTAGGCGTGGGACAGGCCGAGGATGCCGGCGCCGACGATGAGCAGGTCTTTGTGTTGGGTCATAAAAGCAATCCCGCTTGTGTGGCGAGGGAGCTTGCTCCCGCTCGGCTGCGCAGCAGTCGTAAATTCAGCAGATGCGGAGTGCCTGACACTACTCGTTTGCAGAATTTGGGACCGCTTCGCGCTCCAGCGGGAGCAAGCTCCCTCGCCACAGGCTGTGTGAGTCAGTTACTTGGCAACGACTTTCTCGGACTTGCCGTCATAACGCTTGCGCCATTCGGTCAGGATCTCGTCGCGGTTCTTCGAGGCCCAGGCGAAGTCGTTCTTGATCAGACGCTGCTCGTAGTCGGCCGGCAGTTCGGTCTGCGGCTTGGCGATGCCCGGCTGGGCAAGGACGGCGAAGTTCTCTTTGTACAGATCCATTGCCTCGGCGCTGGCGGAGAAGTCCGCGAGTTTTTTCGCCGCGTCTTCATGCGGGGTGCCTTTGATCACGGCAGTCGCCTCGATCTCCCAGCCCAGGCCTTCTTTCGGCAGGATGATGTCCAGCGGCGCGCCCTGGCGTTTCAGCTGTACCGCCGGATATTCGAAGGAAATGCCGATCGGGAATTCGCCCGCAGCGGCCAGTTTGCAAGGCTTGGAACCGGAGTGAACGTACTGGCCGATGTTCTGGTGCAGACCGTCCATGTAGGCCCAGCCCTGTTTCTCGCCGAAGGTTTGCAACCAGGCGCTGACGTCGAGGAAACCGGTGCCGGACGACGCCGGATTCGGCATGACGATCTTGCCCTTGTACTCAGGCTTGGTCAGGTCCTGCCAGCTCACCGGTTTGCTCAAGCCCTGCTTCTCGGCTTCGACGGTGTTGAAGCAAATGGTCGCGGCCCACACGTCCATGCCGACCCAGGCTGGCGGGTTGGCGGCGTCGCGGTAGTTCGCGCCGATCTTGCCCAGATCCTTCGGTGCATAGCTTTGCAGCATGCCTTGCTGATCGAGGATCGCCAGGCTCGAAGCGGCCAGCCCCCACACCGCGTCAGCCTGCGGACGGGCCTTTTCGGCCAGCAGTTTGGCGGTGATGATCCCTGTGGAATCACGCACCCACTTGATCTCGACGTCCGGGTTGGCCTTCTCGAACGCGGCTTTGTAAGCGGTCAGTTGCTCGGCTTCGAGGGCGGTGTACACCGTCAACTCGGTTTTTGCCGCGAAGGCATTCAGGCTGAAAGTAGCGAGCACAGCAGCGGCCAGGGCCATAGGCTTGAACATGATCGTTTTCCTGTCGGTGAGTTGAGGCTGTAGGGATAAATCGTCAATCAGTGACCGGGCGCGGTTTGCCGCCAGGCCTGGGAACGGCGCAGCAAGCCGCGCGAAGCCCACGCCAGCAGCAAGGACACGCCTGCCGAGGTGAACAGAATCAGGGTCGACATCGCCGCCGCGCCGCCGACGTTGCCGGCGTCATCCATGTTCAGCACCGCCACCGCCGCGAGGATGGTGTCGGGGCTGTAGAGGAAGATCGCCGCCGACACCGTGGTCATCGCCGAGACGAACAGGTAGCGCACGATGTCCAGCAGCGCCGGCAGGCAGATCGGCACGGTGACGCGCAGGTAATGGCGGTACAGCGGCGCCTTGAGCGACAGTGCGGCGGCTTCGAACTCGGCGTCGAGCTGGCGCAGCGCGGTGGTCGCGGTCATTTGCGCGGTGGTCAGATAGTGCGCAATGGTGCAGACGATCAGCAGCGTCATCGTGCCGTACAGCACATGCAGCGGGTTGCCGCTGAGGTTGAAGAAGAAGACGTAACCCAGGCCAAGCACCAGCCCCGGCACCGCCATCGGCACAAAACTGAGCATGCGCAGGGTCAGGTTGAGGCCGCGTTGGCTGCGGGTTTTCTCCATCAGGTAAGCGCCAGTGAAGATCAGCACACTGCCGATCAGTGCCGTGCCCAGCGCCATCTTCAAGCTGTTGCTGTACGCCAGCCAGCCACCGCCGGCGGTCTCGTTGAACTGATAGTGATTGAGCGACAGCGACAGGTTGTACGGCCAGAACTTCACCAGCGAGGAAAACACCGCCATGCCGAACACCAGCAGCAGCGCCGCGCTGATCAACAAAACAATCGCCAGATAACAGCCATCACGCAATTTCGACGGTGCCGGTTTGAACACCTGGGCGCGGCCGCTCATGGAATCGCCGTGACGCCGACGCAGCCAGGCATCGACGCCGAAGCTGAACAGCGCCGGCAGCAACAGCACCATGCCGATCAGCGCCCCGCGACCGAATTGTTGCTGGCCGACCACGGCTTTGTAGGCTTCCAGCGCCAGCACTTGATAGTCGCCACCGACCACCACCGGCACGCCGAAATCGGTGATGGTCAGGGTGAACACCAGACAGAACGCAGCGAATACCGCTTGGCGGGTCGCCGGCCAGGTGATGCTGCGAAAAGCTTTCGCCGGACTGGCGCCCATGCTCGACGCCGCATCGAACAGCCGCGCATCGGCCAGCGACAGCGCCGAGAGCAGAATCATCAGCGCATGCGGAAAGGTGTAGATCACCTCACCCAGCACGATCCCCCAGAACCCGTAGATGTTGTCCGAAAGCAGCCCGCGCAACATGCCCTGATTGCCGAAAAGATAGACCAATGCGATACCCGGCAGCATCGACGGCGCCATCAATGGCAGCAGGGAAATCCCGCGCCAGATGCCCTTGGCCGGAATCAGTGTGCGTTGCAGGGCGTAGGCAAACAGGTAGGCCAGCGGTACGACGATGGCCGCGACGCTGAGGGAAACTTTCAGGCTGTTGCCGAGCAGCCAGTGGAAATTCTCGCTGGTCACCAGCTCCTTGGCGGCGAGCCAGCCACCGCCCTGCCCGGCCTCGCTGCTGAAGCCGCGCCAGAAGATCGCCAGCAACGGTAGCAGCACAGCGACACCGAGCAGTAACAGCAGCAGGAGTTTGCCGCCGAGGACGAAGATCCGGTCACCGACCTCGGCCCCGGACACTCGCCGCGCCTGCTTGTGCGGTAGCGGCAGTGCGATGTTCGCGCTCATCAGGCAAACACCTGCAGGCTGCGCGGTGGCAAGGCGACCATGATCTGCTGGGCACCGAGGCGCGGCATGGCTTCCGGCGCCAGTTCAGCGAGCAGCGCGTGGCCCGGCAATTGGTCGAGTTCGAAGCTCATGCGGCAGCGATTGCCGAGAAAGGTGATCTCACGGACTTTCGCCGGGAACAGGTTTTCTTCGTGCACCAGCGGATTGACGCTGATAGCTTCCGGACGGCAGAACAGTCGGCCCGAAGCGCCGCTGACGCTGCCATCGGCCAGACGCACATCCATCCCGCCAACCCGGGCGTGACTGGCGCTGCTGCGCTGGAACGGCAACCAGTTGCCCTGCCCGACGAACTCGGCCACGAACGGCGTGGCCGGGCGATTGTAGATTTCCTGCGGGGTGGCGTACTGCTCGACGCGGCCGTTGTTCATCACGGCGATGCGGTCGGCCATCAGCATGGCTTCGTCCTGATTGTGCGTGACCATCAGGGTGGTGATGCCGAGGTTGCGCTGCAGTTGGCGCAGCTCGGTGCACAGATGCTCGCGGACCCGAGCGTCCAGCGCCGACATCGGTTCATCGAGCAACAGCAGCGACGGCGCCGGGGCCAGGGCACGAGCCAGTGCGACTCGCTGTTGCTGACCGCCGGACAATTGGCCCGGGTACTTTTTTTCACTGCCGGTGAGGCCGACCAGTTCCAGCATCTGACCGACGCGACGACGTACTTCGTCACGACCACTGCCGGCGAGGCCGTAGGCAATGTTCGCTTCGACGGTCAGATTGGGGAACAGCGCGTAGGACTGGAACAGGATGCCGTAGTCCCGGGCCTGCGGCGCGAGGTGCGAAACATCGCGGTCGCCGAGGTACAACTCGCCGCTGTCCTGCTTCTCCAGCCCGGCGATGCAGCGCAGCAGCGTGGTCTTGCCACAGCCCGACGGGCCGAGCAGGCACACCAGCTCACCGGCCGCGACATCGAGGGAGACGTTATCCAGTGCGGTGAACGCGCCGAAGCGCTTCTGCACGCCGCGCACTTTCATCGGCGCACCGGGGTTGGTCAGGGCAGTTGCGATTGCAGGATTCATGGACAGACCTCATCAAGCTGATGGGGCCAATCCTAGAGTTGTAATGCGTCCGTCATGTGGCAGTGAGGCAAAAACGGCTGATAGTGGTATTCGGGGATTTTGGTTCAGGTTTCAAGTCATGTGTTGCCTGGTCTGACGCCTTCGCGAGCAAGCCCGCTCCCACATTGGATTTGTGTTGTGAACACTATCCCCTGTGGGAGCGGGCTTGCTCGCGAAGAGGCCGGCATGGGCAATGAAGAAATCAGGCCGGAGACATTTCCTGAGCCAACCCGAGAAACGCCGCCGGCAACCGCGCGCCCTTGCGCTCCTTGAGGCAATACAGATACTCGGGAATCTGCGGCGCATTCTCGATAGTCAGCACCCGCAATTGCGGATCATGCGGCACTTCCTGGCGGGCAATGATGCTGATGCCGATATTGCGCAGCACCGCCTCGCGGATCGACTCGCGGCTGCCGATCTCCAGCAGCGGGCCAAAACTGACCCCGGCGCTTTCCAGCAACTCTTCGGTCAGGCGCCGGGTGGTCGAACCGGACTCGCGCATCAGCAAGGTATGCCCGGCCAGCGCGCTCAACGCCACATGCTCCTGCGCCGCCAGCGGATGGTTGCGATGCACCGCCAGCACCAGCGGATCGCTACCCAATACCCGGCGAATCAAGCGCGCATCCTCAAGCAACTGCGACGACGCGGCGACATCCACCCGGTAATCCTCCAGCGCTTCGAGCACCTGCTGCGAGTTGCCGATTTCCACCGACACTTCCACCTGTGGCAAGCGCTCGCGGAAGGTTTTCACCAGATCAAGGATGTAATACGGCGCGGTGGCAGCGATGCGCAGCGTGCCCTGCACCTGACCGCTGTTGCGCAGGAAGAACTCGATATCGGCCTCCTGCTGCAACAGCGCCTTGACCATCGGCAGCAGCCGCGCGCCTTCGTCGCTGACACTCAGGCGCCGACCGCCACGGTAGAACAGCTCCACCGAGTACTGACTTTCCAGATTACGGATCTGCGTGGTCACGGTGGGTTGGCTGAGGCCGAGCTTTTTCGCCGCCAGCGTAATGCTGCCCAGGCGGGCGACCATATAAAACGCTTTCAGCTCGGCACTCAGCACAACTATCCCTCATCGTTTATTTGCGCAGCAGGCGCAAACCGTTGAACACCACCAGCAGGCTCACGCCCATGTCGGCAAACACCGCCATCCACATGGTGGCGAGTCCGGCGAAGGTTACCCCAAGAAAGATAGCCTTGATCACCAGTGCCAACGCGATGTTCTGTTTCAAGATGCTCGCGGTGTCGCGCGACAGGCTGATGAACGCCGGGATCTTGCGCAGATCGTCGTCCATCAGGGCGACATCGGCGGTTTCAATCGCGGTGTCGGTGCCGGCGGCCGCCATGGCGAAACCGATTTCGGCCCGCGCCAGCGCCGGAGCGTCGTTGATACCGTCGCCGACCATGCCGACCCGATGCCCCTGTGCATAAAGCTCTTCGATAGCTTGCAGCTTGTCGGTCGGGAGCAAGTCGCCCTTGGCCTGATCGATGCCGACCTGCGCCGCGATGGCCTGCGCGGTGTGCACGTTGTCACCGGTGAGCATCAGGGTTTTTACCCCGAGGGCGTGCAACTGTCGAATCGCTTCGCGGCTGGATTCCTTGACCGTGTCGGCCACGGCGAACAGCGCCAGCGGGCCGGAACTGTCGAGCAGCAACACCACGGACTTGCCCTGTTTCTCCAGCGCAAACAGCTTCTCTTCCAGTTGCGGCGAGCACAGGCCCAGCTCTTCAACCAGACGGTGGTTGCCCAAGTGATAGGTCTGGCCGTTGACCTGGCCCTTAACACCACGCCCGGCCAGCGCTTCGAAGTTATCCACAGTCAGCACGGCGAGGTTTTTATCCACAGCCGCATTGGCGATGGCCAGCGACACCGGGTGGTCGGAGCGCCCGGCCAGCGCGGCGGCGATTGCCGGAGCGCTGGCGTCGGCGATCGGGTCGAGCGACAGGTAATCGGTCTGCACCGGTTTGCCGTGGGTGATCGTGCCGGTCTTGTCCAGCGCCAGATAATCGAGCTTGAAACCGCCCTCCAGGTACACGCCACCCTTGACCAGAATGCCTTTGCGCGCCGCTGCCGCGAGGCCGCTGACGATGGTCACCGGGGTGGAAATCACCAGGGCACACGGACATGCCACCACCAACAGCACCAGTGCGCGATAGATCCAGTCGAACCATGCTGCGCCCATGAACAGCGGCGGAATGATCGCCACGGCCAGCGCCAGCACGAACACCACCGGGGTGTAGATTTTCGAGAACTGATCGACGAAGCGCTGCGTCGGCGCCCGCGCACCCTGAGCCTGCTCGACGGCGTGGATGATCCGCGCCAGGGTCGAGTTGTTCGCCGCCGCAGTCACCGTGTACTCCAGCGAGCCGGCCTGGTTGATGGTGCCGGCGAAGACTTTGTCGCCGATGGTTTTCTCCACCGGCAGGCTTTCACCGGTGATCGGCGCTTGATCGATGGTCGAGCTGCCGCTGACCACTTCACCGTCCAGGGCGATGCGCTCGCCGGGTTTTACCCGCACGCGGGCGCCGAGTTCGACGCTTTTGACCTCTTGTTCGACCCAGTTGCCGTCGGCTTGCTGCACCGTGGCCTGTTCCGGGGTCATCTGCATCAGGCCACTGATGGCGTTGCGCGCACGATCCAGCGAACGCGCTTCGATCAACTCGGCCACGGTGAACAGGAACATCACCATCGCCGCTTCCGGCCACTGCCCGATCAGCACCGCACCGGTCACCGCGATGCTCATCAGCGCGTTGATGTTGAGGTTGCGGTTCTTCAGGGCGATCCAGCCCTTTTTATAGGTGGTCAGGCCGCCGCTGAGGATCGACACCAGCGCAATGATCGCCACCACCCAGGTCGGCGCGGCGTTGGTGAAGTGGATCACTTCAGCCGCCAGCGCACCAACGCCGGACAGCGCCAGGGGCCACCAGTGTTTTTTCACCGGCGCCGGGGCCGGGGTTTCGACGCCCGCCTCCAGTGGTTCGGCGTGCATGCCCAGCGAGGTAATCGCCTCGGTAATCGGCGCGGTGTCCGGCAGATTGTGGGTCACGCCGAGCACGCGGTTGATCAGGTTGAATTCCAGCTGCTGCACACCGGCCAGTTTGCCGAGCTTGTTCTGGATCAGCGTCTGCTCGGTCGGGCAGTCCATCGCTTCGATGCGGAAACTGCTCAGTCGAGCGTCAGCGCTGGTCTTTTCGCTCAGTTGCACCCGCGCAGGCGCGGCGGTTTTCGACGCGCAGCAGGAATCGCCACCGTGGTCATGCTTATGCACAGGCTGCAATTTGTGGCTGTGGTCGTGTCCCGCGTGGGATTTGTGGTTGTGCTGGGAATCGCTCATTGGTCGCGTCCATAAAGGTGCCTGTTGCCAAGTAAAGACCCTGTAGCCACTATAGGGTCAAGCACCCTTTTGGAGATTGCCGTCATGAAGATCGGAGAACTGGCCAAACTCACCGACTGCGCCGTGGAAACCATCCGCTATTACGAGCGCGAAAACCTGCTGCCGGAACCGGCGCGCAGCGACGGTAACTACCGCGTTTACACCCAGGCCCACGCCGAACGCCTGACTTTCATCCGCAACTGCCGCACCCTCGACATGACCCTCGAAGAGATCCGCAGCCTGCTGACCTTGCGCGACAGCCCGCAGGACCAGTGCGAAAACGTCAATGCGCTGATCGACGAGCATATCCAGCATGTAAAGGCGCGAATTGATGGGTTGTTGGCGTTGCAGACACAACTGCTCGACCTGCGCCAACGCTGCGGCGAAGGGCCGGGGGCGGATCAGTGCGGGATCTTGCAGCGGCTGGAAGTGAGTGGCGGAGTCGTCGCAACCGAAGTCGAACACTCCCATGTAGGCCGTAGCCACGGCCATTAAGAACACCCTAAAACACTGTGGGAGCGAGCTTGCTCGCGAAAGCGGTAGTTCAGTCAATATTTCTATCAACTGACACTCCGCCTTCGCGAGCAAGCTCGCTCCCACAGGTTTTTGTATTGCTTGTCAGACCGCCATTGGCGCGGTCATTGGCGCGTGGTGCTCATAGCCTTCCAGCGAGAAGTCGCTCGGCTCGACCAGCTCCAGCCACTCCGGCTGGTACACACCGGTCTTGGCAAACTCCGGCACACGATCCGAAATCTTCAGCTTCGGCATGGCGAACGGCTCGCGCTTGAGCTGTTCGTTAAGCATGTCCAGGTGGTTCTCGTAGACGTGCGCATCACCGATGAAATAGGTGAACCAGCGCGGCGTGTAGCCGGTCAGGCGCCCGATCAGGCTCAGCAGCGCGGCGCCTTCGGTGAGGTTGAACGGCGTGCCCAGACCCAGGTCGTTGGAGCGGATGTACAGGGTCAGGGAGATTTCCTTGGTCTCGACGTTCGGGTGGAACTGGTACAGCAGATGGCACGGCGGCAGGGCCATCTCATCGAGCTGAGCGCAGTTCCAGCCGTGGAACAGGATGCGGCGACTGCCCGGATCGTTGATGATCGTATCGACGCACTGGCGCACCTGATCGATGGCTTTGTACAGCACCACGTAGGCCTGGCCGTCTTCTTCGCCCTGGGCGATCTGCTTGTAGCCGTTGCTCAGGGTTTGTTCGATGGCGGCGGTGTTGCTCAGCGGGATCTGCTTGTACGCCGGCCACTTGCGCCATTGCACGCCGTAGATTTCGCCGAGGTCGTCTTCGCCCTGACGGAACGGGTTGGCCAGCCACTGCGCATTTTCGTTGGCGTTCTGGTCCCAGACCTTGCAGCCCAGCGCACGGAATTCAGCGGCGTTGTTCACGCCACGCAGAAAACCGCACATCTCGCCGATGGCCGATTTGAAGGCCATCTTGCGGGTGGTGATCGCCGGAAAGCCTTCCTGCAGATCGAAACGCAGCATCGCACCCGGAAAGCTGATGGTGTTGATGCCGGTGCGGTTGGCCTGTTTGGTGCCGTTCTGAATGACGTGCGAGACCAGTTCGAGATATTGCTTCATGAGTTACCTGTGTCCTTTGAGCCCCGGCGTCGCGCGCCGGGGTTCGTAGTTTAAGCGGTCGGCGCGAGCGGTGCTGCCGGCGCGCGACGATAGGCCAGCCAGATCAGGAACAGTCCGGCGACAATCATCGGTACGCACAGCACTTGCCCCATGGTCAGCCAGTTCCAGGCCAGGTAGCCCAGTTGCGCGTCCGGTACGCGGACGAACTCGACGATGAAACGGAAGATGCCGTAGAACAGCGCGAACATGCCGGACACAGCCATGGTCGGGCGCGGCTTACGCGAGAACAGCCACAGGATCAGGAACAGCGCGACGCCTTCGAGCGCGAACTGATACAGCTGCGACGGGTGACGCGGCAGCTGCGCCGGATCGCTGAACGGCGGGAAGATCATCGCCCACGGCACGTCGGTCGGCTTGCCCCACAGCTCGGCATTGATGAAGTTGCCGATGCGCCCGGCGCCCAGACCGATCGGCACCATCGGCGCAACGAAGTCCATCAGCTGGAAGAAGGTCTTGCCGTTACGCTTGCCGAACCACAGCGCGGCGAGCATCACGCCGATGAATCCGCCATGGAACGACATGCCGCCCTTCCACACTTCGAAAATCAGCGTCGGGTTGGCGATGTACGCGCTCAGGTCATAGAACAGCACGTAACCCAGACGTCCACCGACAATCACCCCCATCGACAGCCAGAACACCAGATCGGAAAGCTTCTCCTTGGTCCAGGTCGGGTCGAAACGGTTGAGCCGGCTCGACGCCAGCAGCCATGCGCCGCCGATGCCGACGAGGTACATCAGGCCGTACCAGTGGATTTTCAGCGGACCGATGGCCAGGGCCACCGGGTCGATCTGCGGGTAAGGCAGCATTGCGACTCCTCGTTAGAGTTGAAACCAAAATTCCCGGGCGACGCTGCCACCTCAGGATTAAGCCAGGATTGCGGCCTGCTCTGAACCAGCAGGTCAGAGCAGGAAATTCAGGCCCACGCAGAACAGCAAAGCGGCGAACAGCCGTTTCAGCAAGCGCGGCGACAATCTGTGGGCCAGGCGCGCGCCGAGACGGGCGAAGACCATGCTGGTCAGGGCAATGCCCAGCAGCGCCGGCAAATAAACAAAACCGAGACTATGCGGCGGCAACAACGAATCGTGCCAGCCCAGAATCATGAAACTTAATGCACTGACCAGGGCGATCGGCAGGCCACAGGCTGACGAGGTCGCCACGGCTTGCTGCATCGGCACGCTGCGCCAGGTCAGAAACGGCACGGTCAGCGAACCGCCGCCGACGCCAAAAATCGCCGACGCCCAACCGATCACACTGCCGGCCACGGTCAGACCGAGTTTGCCGGGGACGGTTCGACTGGCCTTGGGTTTGATGTCCAGCGCCAACTGCAGCGAGATCACCAAGGCAAACACGCCGATGATCTTTTGCAGGTTCGGCCCGGAAATCGCCTCGGCCGTCAGCGCACCGAAACCGGCGCCGAGCAGTATGCCAACCGCCATCCACTTGAAAATCGGCCAGCGCACGGCGCCACGGCGGTGGTGTTCGCGCACGGCGTTGACCGAGGTGAAGATGATCGTCGCCAGCGACGTGCCAACCGCCAGATGTGTAAGGATCGACTGATCGAAACCCTGCAAGGTAAAACTGAACACCAGCACCGGGACAATAATGATCCCGCCGCCCACCCCGAACAGCCCGGCCAGCACGCCTGCACAGGCGCCCAGCGCCAGATAGAGCAGAAATTCCACGGCCGTCTCCCAGACGCATCCCCAAAACCGGAGCGGCATGGTAACGGATGCACACCCTCTGGCGGAACTGGCGATGGATGCACGGACGCTGACTGCGTAGAGTGAGCAAAAAACACACAAGGACCACCTTATGTGCCTGATTGTTTTCGCCTGGCGCCCGGGCCATGCCCAGCCGCTGATCGTCGCGGCCAACCGTGACGAGTTCTACGCCCGCCCGAGCCTGCCGCTGGCGCCATGGGCCGACGCGCCGCACGTGCACGCGGGGCGCGATCTTGAGGCTGGCGGCACGTGGCTGGGAATCGGCGCCAATGGGCGCTTTGCCGCGCTGACCAATATCCGCGATCCGCACCAGCCACCGGCGCGCAAGTCGCGGGGGGAGCTGGTGGCGCGGTTTCTCACGGGCGATGCGTCGATTGATGATTATTTGCGCGATGTGGTCGCTCGCGCGCCGGAGTACGCCGGGTTCAACCTGCTGCTGGGCAATGCCCATGAGCTGTGGCACTTCAATGCGCGGACGTCCGAGCCGGTGATGCTCGAGCCGGGGATCTACGGGCTATCGAATGCCGGGCTGGATACGCCGTGGCCGAAACTGCTCAAGGCCAAGGCTGCACTGAGTGCGGTGCTGGATGATCCACAGCCTGCGCGGTTACTGGAGCTGCTGGGCGATGCGCAGACCGCGCCGTTTGCCGAACTGCCGGATACCGGGGTCGGGCTGGCCACCGAATCGCTGCTGTCGAGTGTGTTCATTGCCAGCCAGAGTTATGGCACACGGGCGAGTACGGCGTTGATTGTGCAGGCGGACGGGACGCGGCGGATGGTCGAGCGCAGTTTCGGGCCGTATGGCGGGCATTTGGGCGAGGTGGAGATAACAGCTTAAAAGCCTACCCTCACCCCCACCCTCTCCCGGAGGGAGAGGGGGCCGACCGTGGTGTCATGAGCAATACTTTGACCTGAAAGACCGAGTTGATTATGGATTCAGCAAAGCACTTTCAGGTCGGCGGAGTTCTGCAGCATCCCCCAATCAGTCCCCTCTCCCTCTGGGAGAGGGTTAGGGTGAGGGGCTTTTGATCTTCAGAGGGCCTTGTTGACCGCCGGCGGATTCATCTTCGACAACCCGAGATTCTTCAGCGCCAGTTGCAGCGAGCTGTGGATCACTTGCGGGTTGTCGATGGTCATCAGCTCGGCCAGCAGATCCTTGGCCTTGCTCAGGTTGATCTGACGCAGCATCCACTTCACTTTCGGCAGGTTGGTGGCGTTCATCGACAGGCTGTCGAAGCCCATCGCCATCAACAGCACCGCCGCCGCCGGATCACCGGCCATTTCGCCGCAGATACTCACCGGTTTGCCTTCGGCATGCGCGTCGCGCACCACGGTTTGCAGGGCTTGCAGCACCGCCGGGTGCAGGTAGTCGTAGAGATCGGCCACCCGCGGGTTGTTGCGGTCGACCGCCAACAGGTACTGGGTCAGGTCGTTGGAGCCGACCGACAGGAAGTCCACCTGCCGCGCCAGTTCCTTGGTCTGGTACACCGCGGCCGGAATTTCGATCATCACCCCGATAGGCGGCATCGGCACGTCGGTGCCTTCGTCGCGCACTTCACCCCAGGCCCGGTGGATCAGGTGCAGGGCTTCTTCGAGTTCGTGGGTGCCGGAGATCATCGGCAGCAGGATCCGCAGATTGTTCAGGCCTTCGCTGGCCTTGAGCATCGCGCGGGTCTGCACCAGGAAGATTTCCGGGTGGTCGAGGGTGACGCGAATCCCGCGCCAGCCGAGGAACGGGTTGTCTTCCTTGATCGGGAAGTACGACAGCGACTTGTCACCGCCGATGTCCAGGCTGCGCATGGTCACCGGTTGCGGGTGGAACGCGGCGAGCTGTTCGCGGTAGATCGCCAGCTGTTCCTTTTCGCTCGGGAAGCGCTGATTGATCATGAACGGCACTTCGGTGCGGTACAGGCCGACACCTTCGGCGCCACGCTTCTGTGCCCGCGCCACATCGGCCAGCAGGCCGGTGTTGACCCACAGCGGCATGCGGTGGCCATCGAGGGTCACGCACGGCAGATCACGCAGGGTGTCGAGGCCCAGCGCCAGTTGTTTCTCTTCTTCGACCACCTCGGCGAACTGCTTGCGCAGCACATCGCTGGGGTTGGTGTAGACCTCGCCGCGGGTGCCATCGACGATCACCTCGATGCCGTCGACCTTGGCGTAAGGCAGGTCGACCAGGCCCATCACCGTCGGAATGCCCATGGCCCGGGCCAGGATCGCGACGTGGGAGTTACCCGAACCCAGTACCGACACCAGACCGACCAGCGTGCCCTCCGGCACCTCGCCGAGCATGGCCGGCGTCAGCTCTTCGCTGACCAGAATGGTTTTTTCCGGGTAGACCAGGTTCTGCTGACGCTCTTCCTGCAGATACGCCAGCAGGCGCCGCCCGAGGTCTTTGACGTCCGACGCGCGCTCGCGCAGGTAGGCGTCGTCCATCAGTTCGAAACGGTTGACGTGATCGGTGACCACCTGACGCAGTGCGCCCTGGGCCCATTGGCCGGTCTTGATCACGGTGGTGACTTCGCTGCCCAGCGAGGCATCGTCGAGCATCATCAGGTAAACGTCGAACAGCGCGCGCTCTTCCGGGCGCAGCTGGGTCGCGAGCTTGGCGGACAACGCGCGCATGTCGGCGCGCACGCCTTCGATGGCGGTCTTGAACAGCGCCAGCTCAGCGTCGATGTCGGTGATGTGCTTGTCCGGCACCACGTCCAGATCCGCTGGCGGCAGCATGACCACCGCGGTACCGACGGCAGCACCCGGCGAACCCGGTACGCCGACGAACTTGGCTTCCTGAATGCCCTTGCCCTGACGGCCCAGACCGCGGATCGAGCCGGTGGCCTCGGCGTGGGCGATAACGCCGGCGAGCTGCGCGCTCATGGTCACGAGGAAGGCTTCTTCACCTTCGTCGAACTGGCGACGTTCTTTCTGCTGGATGACCAACACGCCGACGACGCGGCGGTGGTGAATGATCGGCGCCCCGAGGAACGAGGCGTAGCGCTCCTCGCCGGTCTCGGCGAAGTAGCGGTAGCGCGGGTGATCCGCGGCGTTTTCGAGGTTCAGGGGTTCTTCACGCGTGCCGACCAGACCCACCAGACCTTCGTTGGGTGCCATGCTGACTTTGCCGATCGAGCGCTTGTTCAAGCCCTCGGTGGCCATCAGGACGAAGCGGTTGGTCTCGGGATCAAGCAGGTAGACCGAGCAGACCTGGCTGCCCATGGCCTCTTTGACGCGCAACACAATAATCCCCAACGCCGCCTTGAGATCCTTGGCGGAGTTAACTTCCTGGACGATCTTGCGCAGCGTATTGAGCATGGCTCGGGGTCGAACTCCGTCGTCAGTCGCGCGCTAAAAGGCGCGGGGCAAGCTCTTTGAGGGCGCGTCGATACACCTCGCGCTTGAATGTCACCACCTGGCCCAACGGATACCAATAACTGACCCAGCGCCAGCCATCGAACTCCGGTTTACCGGTCAAATCCATCCGCACCCGCTGCTCGTTGGAGATCAGGCGCAGGAGAAACCATTTCTGTTTCTGGCCGATGCACAGCGGTTGGCTGTGGGTACGCACCAGACGTTGCGGCAAACGATAGCGCAACCAGCCACGAGTACAGGCCAGTATTTCAACATCTTCACGTTCCAGGCCAACTTCTTCGTTCAGCTCGCGGTACAAGGCGTCCTCCGGCGTCTCCTCGGGGTTGATTCCCCCTTGTGGAAACTGCCAGGCATCTTGATTGATACGGCGAGCCCATAGCACCTGGCCGGCGTCATTCGTCAGAATGATCCCGACATTGGGGCGGAAACCATCGGGGTCGATCACGGCAACAACCTCGCAAACGCATGTCGCCGCATTGTTCCACAAAGCTTGATAAGGCGGCAACGAAGGTTCCTACCTTATGTGCACTCTTGTGAAAAGACCGTATTCTTGTCGCCTTTTTACTGACTTTTCAGCGGGTAACTGCAATGCGCCTGGCTCTATTCGATTTGGACAACACCCTTCTGGGCGGCGACAGCGATCACGCTTGGGGCGACTATCTGTGCGAACGCGGCTTCCTTGACCCGGTGGCGTACAAGACGCGCAACGACGAGTTCTATCAGGATTACCTGGCCGGCAAGCTGGATAACGCCGCGTACCTGAACTTCTGCCTGGAAATCCTCGGCCGCACCGAAATGGCCGTGCTCGAACAGTGGCACAACGACTACATGCGCGACTGCATCGAGCCGATCGTGCTGCCCAAGGCGCTGGAACTGCTGAAACAGCACCGCGACGCTGGTGACAAATTGGTGATCATCACCGCCACCAACCGCTTCGTCACCGCCCCGATTGCCGTGCGCCTGGGCGTTGAAACCCTGATTGCCACCGAGTGCGAGATGGTCGATGGCCGCTACACCGGGCGCAGCACCGACATTCCGTGCTTCCGTGAGGGCAAGGTGACGCGCCTGAATCGTTGGCTGGATGAGACTGGGTATTCGTTGGATGACAGCTATTTCTATAGCGATTCGATGAATGATTTGCCGCTGCTGGAGCAGGTGGCGAACCCCGTTGCTGTAGATCCGGATCCGAATCTGCGCGCTGAAGCCGAGAAGCGTGGCTGGCCGGTGATTTCGTTGCGCGACTGATTACGCCTTCGCGAGCAAGCCCGCTCCCACAGGGGACCGTGTTCACAGCACAAATCCAATGTGGGAGGGGGCTTGCTCCCGAATGGGGCCAACGCGGTGTGAAGCCTTAAACAGGCTTGGCCCCCATCAACCCGGCAATGGCGATAAAGCAGACGAAGCTGAACAACGCCAAGGCAAAGGTGAACTTGCCAACGCCACCCGGCGCCTTGCGCAACCGATTCAACCGCACCAACAACCAGAACCACGCCAGTGCCGCCACGGTGTATAGCACGCTGGAGGCCAGCAACCAGGTCTGTCCCAGCGGCCAGCCAACCAGATGCACCATGCCCCAGCCAGTGAACGGCATGCTCAACAGCGCCAGGCCCATCAACAACCAGATGAACACCCGTGGCCGTTGCAAGGTGCGGCTGCCCGCCGTGGCATCACCTTTGCGCCGCGCGAGAAAAACCCAGATTCCCAGACCCAGCGCACTGGCCAGCAACACCACGGTGGCGACCATGTGCGCGGTTTTCAGGGCAGTTAACGTTTCCATTGTTCGATTTCCTTATGGCCTGCCCATCAGCGTAGCCGCTCAGCCAAGAAACAGCTGATAGGCCGGGTTTTCGCTTTCATCCCAATACGGGTAGCCGATTTCCTCAAGCGCCGCCGGCACCAGATGCCGCTCGTCATGCGGGACTTGCAGGCCCGCGACCACCCGGCCGTCCGCTGCGCCGTGGTTACGGTAGTGGAACATCGAGATGTTCCAGCGCCCGCCGAGTTTGTTGAGGAAGTTGAACAGCGCGCCCGGACGCTCCGGGAATTCGAAGCGAAACACCACTTCGTCGATGACGTGCGCCGCGTGGCCGCCGACCATGTGGCGAATGTGCAACTTGGCCAGTTCGTTGTCGGTCAGGTCGAGCACCGGGAAGCCCTGCCCGGTCAGGCTCGCCAGCAGCGCGCTGCGCGGGTCGTTTTCCGGGTGAGTCTGCACGCCAACGAAGATGTGCGCTTCGCTGCCGGTGTTGTAGCGGTAGTTGAATTCGGTGATCTGGCGCTTGCCGATCGCTTCGCAAAACGCCTTGAAGCTGCCGGCCTGCTCCGGGATGGTCACGGCGATGATCGCTTCGCGGCCCTCGCCCAGCTCGGCGCGTTCGGCAACATGGCGCAGGCGATCGAAGTTGACGTTGGCCCCGGAGTCGATGGCGACGAAGGTCTGGCCGCTGACGCCGCGCAACTCGACGTACTTCTTGATCCCGGCCACACCCAAGGCACCGGCAGGTTCGGTGATCGAGCGGGTATCGTCGTAGATATCCTTGATTGCCGCACAGATCTCGTCAGTGCTGACGGTGATCACTTCGTCGACGTAATCCTTGCAGATGTCGAAGGTGTGCTGGCCGATCTGCGCCACCGCTACGCCGTCGGCAAAGATGCCCACGGTCGGCAGCACCACGCGCTCGCCGACGGCCATGGCCGCTTGCAGGCAGTTGGAGTCGTCCGGCTCGACGCCGATGACCTTGATGTCCGGACGCAGGTATTTCACGTACGCCGCGATGCCAGCGATCAGCCCGCCGCCGCCGACCGGCACGAAAATCGCGTCCAGCGGTTGCGGGTGCTGGCGCAGAATCTCCATCGCCACGGTGCCCTGCCCGGCAATGGTGTGCGGATCGTCGTACGGGTGGATGTAAACGTAGCCCTTTTCATCGACCAGTTTCAGCGAGTAGGCCAGGGCTTCCGGGAAGGAATCGCCGTGCAGCACCACTTTGCCGCCGCGCGAACGCACGCCTTCGACCTTGATCTCGGGAGTGGTCTTGGGCATCACGATGGTCGCTTTCACGCCCAGCACTTTCGCTGCCAGCGCCAGACCCTGCGCATGGTTGCCCGCCGATGCGGTGACCACGCCACGGGCGCGCTCTTCGTCAGACAGCTGGGTCAACTTGTTGTACGCGCCGCGAATCTTGAACGAGAACACCGGCTGCAAGTCTTCGCGCTTGAGCCAGATGTCATTGCCCAGCCGCTCGGAGAGCTGGCGAGCGTTCTGCAGCGGGGTTTCTACGGCAACGTCATAAACGCGCGAGGTGAGGATCTTTTTGACGTACTGTTCGAGCATCGGAAAGCATCACTGGCGATTGGGCGGGACCGACGAGTCTAACCCGGCTTTTGGGCGCACGACCACACTGAACAGGGGGATTAGGGTGCAGAGAACCGTTGTGGCGAGGGAGCTTGCTCCCGCTCGGCTGCGCAGCAGTCGTAAATCAGAACACACGATTCGTCTGAAAGAATGCAAAGGACCGCTTCGCGCTCCAGCGGGAGCAAGCTCCCTCACCACAGGAGTGTTTCCCCCTGCCTTGTCGCGAGGCCTATAATGCCGGCCTTTCCGTACTCACCTTGCCCGCTTCCGGAGCCCGCATGACCCAGGATCAACTCAAACAGGCAGTGGCTCAGGCCGCCGTCG
Source organism: Pseudomonas sp. 13B_3.2_Bac1 (assembly GCF_025466205.1). NCBI lineage: Bacteria > Pseudomonadati > Pseudomonadota > Gammaproteobacteria > Pseudomonadales > Pseudomonadaceae > Pseudomonas > Pseudomonas sp. 13B_3.2_Bac1. The sequence goes on along the minus strand of NZ_JANLOG010000024.1, from coordinate 711 downwards.
ACTTCATCCTTCCGAAACTCGACGACAAGAGCATGGTCGGGGTCGGCACCGGCTCCACCGCCAACTGCTTCATCGACGCGCTGGCCCAGCACAAGGGCGCGTTCGATGGCGCGGTCGCCAGCTCCGAAGCCACTGCGGCGCGCCTCAAGGGCCACGGGATTCCGGTGTATGAGCTGAACACCGTCAGCGACCTGGAGTTCTACGTTGACGGCGCCGACGAGAGCGACGCGCACCTGAACCTGATCAAGGGCGGCGGCGCCGCCCTGACCCGCGAGAAGATCGTCGCGGCCGTGGCCAAGACCTTCATCTGCATCGCCGACGCCAGCAAACTGGTACCGGTGCTGGGCGAATTCCCGCTGCCGGTCGAAGTGATCCCGATGGCCCGCAGCCACGTGGCCCGTCAACTGGTGAAACTGGGCGGCGACCCGGTGTACCGCGAAGGTGTGCTGACCGACAACGGCAACATCATCCTCGACGTGTTCAACCTGCAGATCACCAACCCGGTGGAGCTGGAAGCGCAGATCAACGCGATCGTCGGCGTGGTCACCAACGGTCTGTTCGCGGCGCGGCCGGCGGATCTGCTGTTGCTGGGCACCAGCGAAGGTGTGAAGACGCTGAAGGCTGAGTAAGCCCGACTGCCCCATTCTTGAGGGTAATTGCATCACCCCCTGTGGGGGGGGGGGGGGGGGGGGGGGGGGGGGGGGGGGGGGG
>NZ_JANLOG010000099.1:0-27321 GCF_025466205.1 Pseudomonas sp. 13B_3.2_Bac1 | reverse complement strand
ATGCATTTCAAGTGTGGGAGCGGGCTTGCTCGCGAAGGGGCCATCACTGACAACTCAAGTCGCCGGGCGAATCGCCTTGATCAACGATTGCAACGAATACCCCAACCGCGGCGCCAGCGCTTCGGCCCGGGCGGTCAGCGCCTGCAGGTCCAGCTCCTGATCGAGATCCGCCGGCACAATCAGAATTACGTTGCCCTCCTTCACCGGCAATTCCCAGTAATGCCGGTGATAGAGCCCGCGCAGCAATGCGGCGCCCAACGGTTTGCCATCATCGGTGGCCCATTGGTTGATCACCAGCCAGCCGCCCGGATTCAGACGCTTCTGACAGTCGCCGAGGAAACTCCAGGCCAGGTGCCCGACACCCGGCCCCACGTCGGTGTAGAGGTCGACAAAGATCAGATCTGCAGGCTCGGCCGTCGGCAGCAACTCCAGCGCATCGCCGACCCGGATGTACAAGCGCGGATCGTCATCCAGCCCCAGATACTCGATGGCCAGGCGCGGCACGTCTGGGCGCAGTTCGATGGCTTCGACGTCTTCCAGCGGCAGGAACTTGAGGCAGGCCTGGGTCAGCGTGCCGGCACCGAGGCCGAGAAACAGTGCGCTCTCCGGTTGCTCGTGGCACAACGCGCCAATCAGCATCGCCCGGGTGTAGTCGTATTCGAGCCAGCTCGGATCGGCGGTGAACACGCAGCTCTGTTCGATGGCATCGCCGAATTCCAGAAAGCGGTAATCGGCCACTTCCAGCACGCGAATCACGCCGAACTCATCCTGTACCTCGGCGAGCAACAGCTCGACGCGCTCCTCAGTCATTTCGTCTCCTGATGGTCACCGGGCGCGGTGACGCGATGACGCCGCTCAGGCGCCGTGGCAAAGCGGCGATTGTCGACGAGGCGCGGGAGCAGGTCACGCACTAATTGCTGCTACCATGGGCGTCCCGAGCGTAGAACCGAATTAGAGACTGTGATGAGCCAACCCTGGAGCCCTGACAGCTGGCGCGCCCTGCCGATCCAGCAACAACCCCAATACCCCGACGCCGCGCACCTGCGCCAGGTCGAGCAGACCCTGGCCAGTTATCCGCCGCTGGTGTTTGCCGGTGAAGCACGCGAGCTGCGCCGACAGTTTGCCGAGGTGACTCAGGGCCGGGCGTTCCTGTTGCAGGGCGGCGATTGCGCGGAAAGCTTTGCCGAGTTCTCGGCGGCGAAGATTCGCGACACCTTCAAAGTGTTGCTGCAGATGGCAATCGTCATGACCTTCGCCGCCGGTTGTCCGGTGGTCAAGGTCGGGCGCATGGCCGGTCAATTCGCCAAGCCGCGCTCGGCCAACGACGAAACCATCGATGGCGTGACCCTGCCCGCCTACCGTGGCGACATCGTCAACGGCATCGGTTTCGACGAGAAGAGCCGCGTGCCGGATCCGGAGCGCCTGCTGCAGTCCTATCACCAGTCCACCGCCACCCTGAACCTGTTGCGCGCTTTCGCCCAAGGCGGCTTTGCCGACCTGCATCAGGTGCACAAGTGGAACCTCGACTTCATCGCCAACTCGGCGCTGGCCGAAAAATACAGCCACCTCGCCGACCGCATCGATGAAACCCTGGCGTTCATGCGTGCCTGCGGCATGGACAGCTCGCCGCAACTGCGCGAAACCAGTTTCTTCACCGCCCACGAAGCGCTGCTGCTGAACTACGAGGAAGCCTTCGTGCGTCGCGACAGCCTGACCAACGATTACTACGATTGCTCGGCGCACATGCTGTGGATCGGCGACCGCACCCGTCAGCTTGACGGCGCCCACGTCGAATTCCTGCGCGGGGTGAACAACCCGATCGGCGTCAAAGTCGGCCCGAGCATGAACCCGGACGACCTGATCCGCCTGATCGATGTGCTCAACCCGGACAACGATCCGGGCCGCCTGAACCTGATCGCGCGGATGGGCGCGAACAAGGTCGGCGATCATCTCCCGGCGCTGATTCGCGCGGTGCAGCGTGAGGGCAAGCAGGTGCTGTGGAGTTCCGACCCGATGCACGGCAACACCATCAAGGCCAGCAGCGGCTACAAGACCCGCGACTTCGCGCAGATTCTTGGCGAGGTGAAGCAGTTCTTCCAGGTGCACGAAGCCGAAGGCAGCTACGCGGGCGGGATTCACATCGAGATGACCGGGCAGAATGTCACCGAGTGCATCGGTGGTGCGCGGCCGATCACGGAAGATGGGCTGTCGGATCGTTACCACACCCATTGCGACCCGCGGATGAATGCCGATCAGTCGCTGGAACTGGCGTTTTTGATTGCGGAAACCCTGAAGCAGGTTCAGCGTTGAATCAGTCAGGTTTCTAGCGTCTGAGAGGCAGCCTTCGCGAGCAAGCCCGCTCCCACACTGGATTTGTGAACGGCACAGAACCAATGTGGGAGCGGGCTTGCTCGCGAAGGGGCCAGCTCAGTCACTACAGATTTCAGCCAATGCCACCCGCAATCGCCCTGCACTCTCACGCTGACAATTAAGCTGCACCCGCGCAAGCCCCAGCCAATCGGCCATCTGCCGCAAATTCAGCGCCAGCGCCAACATCCCCTCTTCATCCAGCCCCGGCTCTTCCTCGTGCACCGCATGCACCGCCAACCGCCCCGACGCCCGCTCGGCGCGCAGATCGACCCGCGCAGCAATCCGCTCGTTGTGCAGGAACGGCAGCACGTAATAGCCATAGACCCGTTTGTCCTGCGGCGTATAAATTTCCAGCCGATAGCGGAAATCAAACAGTCGCTCGGTACGACTGCGCTCCCAGATCAGCGAATCGAACGGCGACAACAGCGCACTGGCGATGACTTTACGCGGGACTTTCGGCTGCGGCAGACAGTAGGCGATCTGTCGCCATCCGGCGACTTCGCAGGTCTGCAACTGCCCGTCCTCGACCAGCTCCGCCAGACGCGGTCGCGCATCGGCCGGGTTCAAACGGAAGTAATCGCGCAGATCCTTTTCCGTGCCGACGCCGAGTGCCTGGGCCGCGTGCAGCAGGAGACCACGCTGGCCCTCGGCTTCATCCGGCAACGGCTGCTGCAGAATCGGCGCAGGGATGACCCGCTCCGGCAAATCATACAAACGCTCAAAACCGCGGCGCCCGGCCACGGTCACTTCACCGGCGGCGAACAACCATTCCAGCGCATGCTTTTCCGCGCTCCAGTCCCACCACTGACCGGCCTTGTCCTCACGGGTCGAAAGGCTGCCAGCGCCCAACGCGCCCTGCGCTTCGACCGCTGCCATAACCCGACGAATCGTGTCTTGCTGCTCGCGTCCGAACTTCGCCAATTGTTGATAGATGTCCTCGCCACGTTTCGCGCGCTGCATCCGCCACCCCAGCAACGGATACATCGCCAGCGGCAGCAACGATGCTTCGTGGCCCCAGTATTCGAACAGCGTGCGACGGCGACCCGAACTCCAGGCGGCCTGGTCGAGCAGAGTGGATGGATATGAACCCAAACGAGAAAACAGCGGCAAGTAGTGCGAGCGCACCACCGCGTTGACGGAGTCGATCTGCAATAGCCCCAGCCGTTCAATCAGCCGGTTGACATGCGGCGCCTTGACGGTCAGCGGCTGGCGCCCGTTGAACCCTTGGGCAGCCAGCGCCAGACGTCGCGCCTGTTTGAGGGAAAAGGCCAGAGTCGCGGGCATGAACATCTCCTTGTCTGCTCGCAACCTACCTCAGTCAAAAGGGGTTTGTGTAGCGATACCCTCATCATTTATGCATCGGATCGTCCCAGAACGGCCGGATGGCCTCGTGCTCAACGTCAGCGCGGCTGACCCCGATGTCCTTCAACGCTTCATCACTCAGACTGGCGAGCAACTCACGTTCACGGTGCAATTCGTACCAGCGGCTAAACTTGTGCAGCAGATCCGAGATCAGGTGCACCGGCACTCTTTCATCACTGACATAGACTTTTTGACCTTTCATCGTGTTGCCCTCCATGTGGGATGACTAAAGTCTCGCCCCGGAGCTAAGATCAATCCAACGAATGTTTCTGATGCCATGCATCTCGGAGATTGATGAATTGTCGGCCTATCCCAGTATCGATACCGATGTCCTGCGCACCTTCGTCGCAATCGCCGACCAAGGCGGATTCACCCGCGCTGGCGAGATGGTCAACCGTACGCAATCGGCCGTGAGCATGCAGATGAAGCGTCTGGAAGAAGACGTTCTGCAACGCCAGCTGTTCGAGCGCGATGGCCGCCAGGTACGCCTGACCGCCGAAGGCCAGGTGCTGCTCGGCTATGCGCGGCGTATCCTGAAATTGCACAGCGAAGTGTTCAACACTTTGCGCGAGCCACACATGGTCGGCACCGTGCGCATCGGTACGCCGGACGACTATGTGATGCGGTTTCTGCCGGGAATACTGTCGCGGTTCGCCCAGTTCTATCCGCTGATTCAGATCGAAGTGCACTGCGAGTCCAGCAAACAGCTGTTGCAGCGCACCGATCTGGATTTGTCGATCGTCACCCGCGAGCCGGGCAACGAGATCGGCCAGTTGCTGCGCAAGGAGCGATTCGTCTGGGCCGAAGCGCAAAACTTCAGCGCCCACGAGCAGACGCCGCTGCCACTGGCGATGTTCAACAGTGATTGTTTCTGCCGCTTGTGGGCGTGCAATGCGCTGGACGCGATGGGCCGCGACTACCGCATCGCCTACAACAGCACCAGCCTGTCGGCGCTGATGGCGGTGGTGAGCGCGGGTCTGGCGATCACCGCGCAACTGGAGAGCCTGATCACCCCGGACATGCGCATTCTCGGCGCCGCCGAAGATTTGCCGCTGCTGCCCGAGGCCAGCATCATGCTGATCCGCAACCTGAACAATCCGTCGCCGATCACCGAATGCCTGGCCGAGCACATCGTCGAAGGCTTCAAACTTTAAAGGCGAGCATCACCGCACACAGCACCAGAAAACCGCAGAACAGCCCGCGCAAGAGCCTTTCCGGCATCGCGTGGGCGATTTTCACGCCCCAACTGATGCTGGCCAGACCGCCGATGGCCAGCGGCAGACCGATCATCCAGTCCACTTCGTGATGCACTGCATACGTCACCAACGTCACGCCGGTGCTCGGCAATGCGAGCGCCAGCGACAGGCCTTGGGCAACCACCTGCGTGGTGCCGAACAGACTGGTCAGCACGGGCGTCGCCACCACGGCCCCGCCGACGCCGAACAAGCCACCCATGGTCCCCGACGCTGCGCCGAGCACACCCAGCCATGGCCATGAGTAACGCATCTCGGAGGTCACCGCGGATTTTTTGCCGAACATCTTCAGCAGGTTGTACGCCGAGAGCACCACAAGGAACGCGACAAAGCCGATGCGCATGGTTTGCGCATCGATGCCCACCGCCCAGATCGAGCCGATCCACGCAAAGCAAAAGCCCATGACCGCCAGCGGCAGCGCATGGCGCAGTTCGATGCGATTGCGCTGGTGATAGCGCCACAGCGCCAGCATCACGTTCGGCACCACCATCACCAGCGCCGTGCCTTGGGCGATCTGTTGATCCAGGCCGAACCACACACCCAGCAGCGGAATGGCGATCAAACCACCGCCGATGCCAAAAATCCCGCCCAGTGTGCCCAGGGCCGCGCCAAACAGCAGGTACAACAAAAACTCGATCACAGCGATTTCCTCATCCGTCAGGCGATTCATCCTACGCAGTACAGGCTGGCGGGGAAACGCACAGCAACGCACAATGGCTATGCCAAATTCGCACAAGCATTGAATTCTCATGAATCCCAATCAGTTGACCGATCAGCTCGGCTTATTTCTCGATGTTCTGGAAAGCGGCAGTTTTTCCGCGGTTTCCCGTCGTCATCCGCTGACGCCTTCCGCCATTGCGCGGCGCATTGATAGCCTGGAAAGCGCCGTCGGTAGCCAGTTGTTCATCCGCAGCACCCACGCTGTACGGGCAACCCCGGCCGGGTTGGCGTTTGCCGAGCGGGCGCGACGTATCGTCAGCGAACTGCAACTGGCCCGTGCCGAAGCGGTGTCGTTGAGCAGTGCGCCGGAAGGCTTGATCCGCATCGATGCCCCCGCTGCGTTCGGTCGCCGCCATCTCGCGCCGGTCATCGCCGACTTTCTGGTGCTGTACCCGGGGCTGGATGTGCAGTTGCACCTGATCGACAGCTTCATCGACATGCACGGCTCGAATCTGGGCAAAGTTGATCTGGTGCTGCGCGCCGGGCAAATGGCCGATACGCGGCTGGTCGCCACCCCGCTGGCGAGCATGGTGCGCATCGCCTGCGCCAGCCCCGACTACCTCAAACGCCGTGGCGCGCCGAGCCATCCTGCGCAGTTGAGTGAACACGACGGACTGGATTGGGAAGGCCTCGCCCCGCCCTTCGCCTGGCGCTTCGAGCTGGACGGGCAAATGCAACTGCATCGCCCCTCACGAATCCGCATGAGCGCCAACAATGCCGAAGCCCTGGTGTGCGGCGCACTGGCCGGGCTGGGCATCGCGCATTTGCCGACCTGGCTGGCCAGTGAGTACCTGCTGCGCGGAGAGTTGCTGCCGCTGTTCTGCGAGACCGGCCTGCCACAACCGGAAACCACCGGTATCTATGCGCTGCGCATGGAACAGCAAACCAACTCGCGCAGCCGTTTGCTTCTGGAATATCTCAAGACCCGTTTCAGCCCGGTGCCGCCGTGGGATCTGGCGCTACAGCGAGAGCTGGGCCGGCACTAGACTCTGGATAATTATCTGGCGCATTAAACATTCGGGCGCTAGATTCAAGCCCATCATCGAACAAGGCGTTGCCATGACCACCGAACGCGACACCCCCGACAACTGCGATCACCTGCTGCTGGATAACCAGGCCTGCTTCGCCCTGCACTCCACTTCGCTGATGATGACCAAGGTCTATAAGCCGCTACTGCAAGCGCTGGGCCTGACCTACCCGCAGTATCTGGCGATGATGGTGCTGTGGGAAAAGGACGGTTTGACCGTGGGCGAAATCAGCACGCGGTTGCTGACCGATCCAGGCTCGCTGACGCCGTTGCTCAAGCGTCTGGAAGGCGAAGGTCTGCTCAGTCGAACCCGCAGCCGTGAAGATGAACGGGTGGTGATCGTCGAACTGACCGCGCAGGGCCGCGCCCTTCGTGAGCAAGCCAAAAGCGTTCCGCAGTGCATCCTCGGCGCCAGTGGCTTTACCGTCGAGCGCCTGCAAAACCTGCAAGCGGAACTGCAAGTCCTGCGCAGTCATCTGCAAGACAGCCTGACCTGAGCCCACCTGACTTCCCCTTGTGGGAGCGAGCCTGCTCGCGAAAGCGGTGGTTCAGTCAGCTTGCGTATTGCCTGTCCCACCGCTATCGCGAACAGGCTCACTCCTACAAAGGATCGGTTCACCAGGAAAAATATTCTTCAGCCCCCGCCGCCCGCCACCATCCGCTCTAAATCTTCACTTTCAAGCTGATCGACTGTGCCTTTAAAGGACCGAGATTCAGCTTTCTCAAAAAATTATCTTGCGCACTAAACATTAGCGAGCTACATTCACCTCGCACTTACTTAGCGCGCAAACAATTAGCGCAAAAAACACACTCGACGAGGCTCACACCATGCAAACTCTCTACACCGCAATCGCAACCTCCACTGGCGGCCGTGATGGTCGTGCGATCTCCAGCGACAACATCCTCGACGTCAAACTCGCTACCCCGAAAGAACTCGGCGGTGCTGGCGGTGCAGCGACCAATCCTGAACAACTGTTCGCTGCCGGTTACTCGGCCTGCTTCATCGGCGCACTGAAATTCGTCGCCAGCCAGACCAAACGCAAAATCCCCGACGACGCCTCGATCACCGCGCACGTCGGTATCGGCCAGATCCCTGGCGGTTTCGGTCTCGACATCGATCTGCACATCAGCCTGCCAGGCCTGGAGCAAGCGGATGCACAGAGCCTGGTCGAAGCGGCGCACCAGGTCTGCCCGTACTCCAACGCCACTCGCGGCAATGTTGAAGTGCGTCTGCACACCACCGTTTGAGAACAACACCAAACCATTGTGGGAACGGGCTTGCTCGCGAACAGGCCCGGTCAGACAACCAGTCTGTTGAATGACACACCGCATTCGCGAGCAAGCCCCCTCCCACAGGGTTCAGCGGTAAACGTGAAATCGCAGGCACAAAAAAGCCCGACTCAATGGTCGGGCTTTTTCTTTCCGCGAAAAGCAGTGCTTATTTGGCACGGCCTTTGTAGGAACCGCCTTCGCGGGTGTCGATCTCGATCATGTCGCCGATTTCGATGAAGTCAGCAACCGACAGCTCGGTACCGTTCTTCAGTTTGGCAGGCTTCATCACCTTGCCGGAAGTGTCACCGCGAGCGGAACCTTCGGTGTAGTCAACCTGACGCACGATGGTGGTCGGCAGCTCTACGGAAACCAGACGCTCTTCGAAGAACACGGCTTCGCAAACGTCGGTCATGCCTTCTTCAACGAAAGGCAGAACGCTTTCGATGTCTTCGGCGTTCAGCTCGTACATGGTGTAGTCAGTGGTGTCCATGAACGTGTAGGTGTCGCCGCTGATGAAGGACAGGGTCGCTTCTTTGCGGTCGAGGATCACGTCGTCCAGCTTGTCGTCCGCACCGTAAACGGTTTCGGTCTTGTAACCGGTCAGCAGGTTCTTCAGCTTGGTCTTCATGATCGCGCTGTTACGGCCCGACTTGGTGAATTCAGCTTTCTGAACCAGCCAAGGATCGTTGTCGATACGGATCACGGTACCGGGTTTGAGTTCTTTACCAGTTTTCATTGCGAATATCCGAATTTGGATGGGATTTACAAAAATCTAGGCCGCGTATCATATCCAATTTAGGTAAAACCTTACCAGCGCCGTGGCAAGATCCGCCTGCAAGCCTTGTTCCAGACACCATGCTTCGGCGTTGTCCTGCAATTGCGACCAGTGTTTACGGGCCTCCAGCCAGTGCTCGCCAATCGGTTGGCCGGCGCTCCAGGCCCGCCACAGACCGTTGATCGCCTCGGCAGCGGCCGGTGAAAGCCCTTTGGTGTAGAGCGCGAGAAAGGCGTCGAGCTTGTCGAGATGGATGTCTTCGTCCTGCTGATAGATGTGCCAGAGCATCGGTCGCCCGGCCCACTGTGCGCGGACGAACGAGTCTTCCCCACGCACCGCGTTGAAATCGCAGCACCACAGCAACTGATCGTATTGATCCTGACGGACGAACGGCAGCACCTGCACCGTCAGCGCCTGACGCACGTTCAAATCGCCGACGGCCAGCGAATCGACTCCGAGCCAGCGCGCGACATCACCGAGAATCCGCCCCTCCGGCACCAGCAAATGGGTCGGTGTGCTATCCGCCGCCAGCACATCCAGCCAACTGGCCAGCCCGGCATTTTCGTAGGCAAACAAGGAGATCAGCAGCGAATCCGCTGCGCGATCGACACCCAGGCCTTGCAGGAATTGTCGCTGTGCAGCGGCATCCTGCTGAAAATGCCGACGACGCTCAAGCAGACCACCTTCACGCAGCAGGCCGCCGGTCCCCGGCTGAAATCCGGGAAAGAAAAAGAATTTCTGTACCGACTTGTGCTTCACCGACTGCAGGCCATGACAACCGGTTACCCAGTCTTCGGCGCTGAGGTAATCGAGGTTCATCCACAGTGGCGGCCGTTGCCGCTCGGCCATGGCGTCCATGTACGCCGGTGGCAACTGGCAGGCAAATGCGGCGATCACCACATCGGCGGCTTCCGCTTGCGGCCAGTCGCTCGGCCAGTGCCGCACCTCGACGCCCTGCTGCGATTGCTGGGCAAGGTTGATGTCGATCTCGGGGCAGATACGCTCGAAGGCGCGCAGGTCATCGACCCACAGACGCACCGCCAGCGCATGCTCGGCCACCAGTTGGCGGGCAAGACGCCAGGTCACACCGATGTCGCCATAGTTGTCGACCACGGTGCAAAAAATATCCCAGCGGGTTTTCGGTACCGACATGCAAGACTCCCGTTGGCAAAAGGGCTGATTGTCCGCATAAATGACCTCGCGCAGAAGAGCCGACGGCGATTAATCTTCGTGCGACAATCGCGACTTGCCCGTAATCATCCGCCAGGAGGCAGCCATGCCCTATCGCCCCACCCCGCGTCGTCCCTTGCCTGTTCAGCTTAGCGCGCTGCGACTGACCGGCAGCATTGCCCTGGGCATGTGGCTGGGCTTTCTGGCCATCGCCTTGACCTGCTGGGTGCTTTCACGCTTTGTGTTCACCGAGCAACTGGCGCCTGTCGCTCAGGCCGTGCAGCAACTGGCCAAGCCCCCGGCGGCCGTCCAGGTACAACCGGACATTCCGCCACAGAGTCCGCTGTTCGAGCAGTACGAAGAGAACCTGCGCAAGAACGAACAGCAGAATCGCCTGGATCAGGCACGCAGCAGCAGTCGCAACCAGTCAAATCCGAAATGCCAGTTCTGGCTGCAACAGGACCAGACCGCGCCGAGCGAGAAGAGCCGCGCCAACGTTTTGCAATTCTGCGATTGATCATGAACAAGCACACTGTCCACCAACTGATCCTCGACAAACTGCGCGTCGACCTCGACATCGCCGAGCGCGCCGCGCAGACCGCTTACGAAACCGCGACTCACGAAGAGAACATCGCCGAGAACAAGTACGACACCCTTGGGCTTGAAGCTTCTTATCTGGCAGCAGGTCAGGCGAAACGCGTCGAGGAAATCCGCCAGTCACTGGCGCTGTGCCAGAACCTGACACTGCGCGCCTATGACGAAAATCGCGGCATCGAGATTGGCGCCCTGCTCGGCCTGGAAGACGAAAAGGGTCGCGAGCAATGGCTGTTTCTGGCGCCGGATGCGGCGGGCCTGAAAGTCGATGTGGTGGGTCAGCCGATTACCGTCATCACCCCGCGCTCGCCGCTGGGCAAAGGCCTGCTGGGCAAGTTCGAGGGCGATGAGGTGGAGATTCTGGTGGCGGGCACCCGGCAACAGTTCGCTGTCACCGAGGTGCTTTGAGGCAGGGTCTTAGTGGACCGGCAGTTCGACGCCGTCGAACAGCTCTTCCAGTTCCTGCTTGTTGTGGCACTGGATGGCTTTGGCCATCACTTCGCGGGTCAGGTGCGGGGCGAACTTCTCGATGAAGTCGCACATGAAACCACGCAGGAAAGTACCGCGACGGAAACCGATCTTGGTAATGCTCGACTCGAACAGTTCGCTGGCATCCAGCACCACCAGGTCGTTATCGAGCTTGGTGTCGACCGCCATCTTGGCGACGATGCCCACACCCAGACCCAGGCGCACGTAGGTTTTGATCACGTCGGCATCGGCAGCGGTGAACACCACTTTCGGCGTCAGGCCGCGATGGCTGAAGGCTTCGTCGAGTTTCGAACGGCCAGTGAAACCGAACACGTACGTCACGATCGGGTATTCGGCCAGCGCTTCAAGGGTCAGCTTCGGCAGCTTGGTCAGCGGGTGGCCCTGCGGCACGACCACGCAACGGTTCCAGCGATAGCACGGCATCATCACCAGATCGCCGAACAGTTCCAGCGCTTCGGTGGCGATGGCGAAATCGACGGTGCCGTCAGCGGCCATCTCGGCGATCTGCATCGGCGAACCCTGATGCATGTGCAGCGCCACGTCCGGGTATTGCTTGATGAAATTGCTGATCACCGGCGGCAATGCATAACGCGCCTGGGTGTGGGTGGTGGCGATAGACAGGGTGCCTTTCTTCTCGTTGGAGAATTCCTGGGCAATCTGCTTGATGCTTTCGACCTTGCGCAGGATTTCCCCTGCGGTGGTGATGATGCGCTCGCCGGCCGGAGTGACGCGGGTCAAGTGCTTGCCGCTGCGGGCAAACACTTCAACGCCGAGTTCGTCTTCCAGCAGGCGGATTTGTTTACTGATACCCGGTTGCGAGGTGTAAAGGCTTTGGGCTGTAGCGGAAACGTTGAGGTCGTGGTGCGCCACTTCCCAGATGTAGCGCAATTGTTGAAGCTTCATATGTATCCCTCAAAGCAGGTAGACGCCACGGGCATCAGCGACGGTATATAACTATATTAATGGTTTGATGAATAAATCTAGAACTTTTTTATCAAAACGCCATTATTCCCGCTTCAGCGATCCTCCCGACGCCGGCGCTCCACCAACGGCACCAGATAAACCGGCACCTTGGCCAATTGCAGGACCCGGGTCGCCGTACGCCCCAAAGGCGTTTCCGCCCCGACACCGTGACTGTGAGTGCCTACGATCAGCAAATCCACAGAGAGTTTCTCCACCTGGTCAAGAATCACCTGCGACGGATCGCCCTGCAGTACCCGTACCGCACGAATCCGCTGCAGATCCTGTTCGCCGTCCTCCCCCAATTCTTCGCGAAAACTGTCCAGCACCCGTTGCTCGATACTGGCGATGACAGTTTTCAGACCCTGACTGTGAAATTCGTTCAATGCCTGTTCGTCGAGATAGCTTTGCAACACCGATTCGGCGAACAGTCCCATGGGTTCCACTGCATGCACCACATACAAGTCGGCATTGAATGTCCGCGCCAGCGCCAGGGCATGCTGCATCACTAAAGGTGCGTACAGACCGAGGTCAGTGGCATATAGCATCGAACGAATCATATGACCTCCTCGCGTGCCAACATGGCGGAGATTGATTCAGCTTAGCAGTGCCTTGGCGAGTACGACGTGCGACGCAACGTCTTGAAGCACAGGGGCTTTAGATCGATGGTTCGTTGCTGATGCCATGCGGTACGTGACCGGTGGCGACCACTTCGCGGGCGGCCTCGCAGTGGCCAGCCTGATCGTCGAAAAACACATCGGCAGCGAAGGCTTCGAGAAAAGCCGATTTGGTCAGCCCGCCAAGAAACAGCGACTCGTCGAGGCGGATGTCCCACTCGCGCAATGTACGAATCACCCGCTCATGTGCCGGTGCCGAACGCGCGGTGACCAGCGCCGTGCGGATCGGGCAGTCGTCCTCGGGGAACTCGCGTTGCAGCGCATTGAGCGCCGCCAGAAAACCTTTGAACGGCCCACCGCGCAACGGCTCGCGCGCCGATTCACGTTCCTTGGCCTGAAACGCCAGCAGCCCGCCGGACTGATATACGCGTTCGGACTCATCGGAAAACAGCACCGCGTCGCCGTCGAAGGCGATGCGCAGTTCGTCACTGGCGGCACGACTGGCGCCCCCGGAGAGAATCGTCGCCGCCGCGAATCCGGCATCCAGCGCAGCGCGCACGTCTTCTGCGTGCGTCGACAGGAACAAGTCACAGCCAAAAGCCTTGAGGTAGGGATAAGGACTGCGCCCGCCGACGAATGCCGCCCGCGAGATATCCAGTCCATAGTGGTGAATCGAATTGAAGGCACGCAGGCCGGTGTCGGCGCTGTTGCGCGAAACCAGAATCACCTCGACCCGGGCGCGGTCGAGGCGACTATTGAGGCTGAGGAGTTTTTCCACCAGAGGAAAGGCATCACCGGGCGCGAGGATCTCGTCTTCGTGTTCGATCTGATATTGCCGATAGGCTTCGACACCGCTCGCCAGGTAGACCTTGTGACTCTCACTCAGGTCGAACAGGGCACGAGACGAAATCGCCAGCACCAGTTTGTCATCGATGTTCTTGGCCATGCCTTCCCCCACTCCCCCAGAAAACCGACTCAGGTGTTGCGTCGGTCGATGAAACTCAACGTGCGATACAGCGCCTCGATCCGCGGCAATTCGAACCCCACGGCTTTGGCCGCAGCCAGTGGCCGGGCATAAATCGCCACCAGTTCCAGCGGCCGCTTGTGCAGGAAATCGTGGTACATGCTCGGCCAGTAGTCGGGCATTTTTTCGGTCATCATGAACAGGTACTCGGCGTAACCGGGCGGCATGTCGTGACCACAAGCCTTGGCGCCCTGCACCACTTCGGCCATCAACGCCTGAATCAGCGCGCGACTGTCCGCGTCGGCCATCAGCGGCGTGGTGCCGGCACCGAGCAGCACCGAGAGACCGTTATAGGGAATATTCCAGACCAGTTTCTGCCAGCGTGCCTGTTGCAGATTGGGCATCGCCTGCGAATCGATACCGGCTGCGCGGAACAGACTGGCGCCGTCCTCGACCAGCGCCAGGCGCGCCGCGTCGCCTGCCGCCGGGCCACTGTGATAACCAATGTTCACCGCCCCCAGTGCCTGATGGGTGATGTGCCCGGGACCTTCGCGATGCACGCAGATCAGACACAGACCACCGAGCAGATGCAGGGAATCGGGCAGCAACACGCGCAGGCTGTCTTCGACGTCCAGACCGTTTTGCAGCACCAGCACTTTCGCGCCGGGCCTGGCCGCAGCAATGATCGCCGGGGCCAGACCGGCACTGCTGGTGGTCTTGGCGCCGACCAGCAACCAGTCGCAGGCCGGCATGTCCTCGGCCTTGGCATAGGCTTGCACCGGGTTCAGCGTCAGCGTGCCATGCACGGCACTGTCCACCTGCAAACCACGTTCGGCCACTGCGGCGAATTCACTGCGCAGTAAAAAGTGCACATCGAAACCGGCCCGCGCCAGCATTAAACCGTAGAACCCGCCAATTGCACCGGTGCCGATAATCCCGATCACCGGTTTGCTGTCTGCTCCCACCATCTATGGCAACTCCTCTGCAATTCGACCCAGCGCCTGCGCCACTGCTGCGTTCAGCGCATCGGCGGTCAGGCGCGTGTGCAATGCCCCAAAGAACTCGCCGTCGCGCACCACAAACAGCGCTGGCAAATGAAAGACCTGATAGCGCTCCACCAACCCGCCGTTGTTGCCGGCATCGATCCAGCACAGGCGATCCACCGCCAGCTCGAACCCGGGCAAAACCTCTCTGGCATAGCGGCAGCTGGAACAGCCGACACTGGTGAAAATCACCAGCGAAACGCCGCTCATCGCCAGCAACCGCTGGTCAGCGTCGAAATCGGTCAGCTCGGATTCGACCACTATACTGGGGGAAACAATGTCAAATGGCCGACACAGGGAGTCTGTGCTCATGGGACGCTTCATTCCTCATCCGGACGAAGTGCCGGTTGAATTAACCTTGCTCAAGCCCGAGTGTATTTCCAGGCAACAGCTGCACACTATCAGCCTCGGCGGGATCGCTTGCAATTATCACCGCGCGTGGCGCCACGGTACCGCGCTGCAAGTGCGCATGCCGACACTCAATGCCGAGATCTGTTATCCGGGCTATGTCGCGTGGTGCCTGCGGCGCAAAAAGGGCTATCTGGTGGGGATCGCGTTCACCGATGAGCAGACGCTGTTCAGCGCCCGAATGGGCGAACAGGTGTGCCAGATCGAGCGTTATTGCCGCATGAACGAGGCCCACGACGATCTGCAGGATATCCAGGCGCTGGCCCTGCAATGGGTCGAACAACACGCCGACGAGTTCTCCCACGATAGCGTGCGCAAGGCTTTTGCCCAGCCAGTACTGGATTAAAGCGGCGCTTGCCCATTGTCGAGCCGCGTCTGACGCGCTAAGGTTCGGCTCCCCGACGCGCTTAAATCTGCTGTGCTCCGCCGCGCGGGGATCGCTGGCGGCCGGCACCCGTGACCTGACGAGTAAACGATGGCTGATTTACCGATCAACGACCTAAACGTCGCCTCTAACGAGACCCTGATCACTCCCGATCAGCTCAAGCGTGATATCCCTCTGAGCGATGCTGCGCTGCGCACCGTCACCAAGGGCCGCGAAGTCATTCGCAACATTCTTGATGGCACCGACCACCGTCTGTTCGTAGTGATCGGCCCGTGCTCGATCCACGATATCAAGGCTGCCCACGAATACGCCGATCGCCTCAAGGTGCTGGCGGAGGAAGTCTCCGACACTCTGTATCTGGTCATGCGCGTGTATTTCGAGAAGCCACGGACCACCGTCGGCTGGAAAGGCCTGATCAACGATCCGTACCTGGATGACTCGTTCAAGATTCAGGACGGCCTGCACATCGGTCGCCAGTTGCTGCTGGACCTGGCCGAGAAAGGCCTGCCAACCGCCACCGAAGCGCTCGACCCGATCTCCCCGCAGTACCTGCAGGATCTGATCAGTTGGTCGGCCATCGGCGCGCGTACCACCGAATCGCAGACCCACCGTGAAATGGCTTCCGGTCTGTCCTCGGCTGTCGGCTTCAAGAACGGCACTGATGGCGGCCTGACCGTGGCGATCAATGCCCTGCAGTCGGTTTCCAGCCCGCACCGCTTCTTGGGGATCAACCAGGAAGGTGGCGTGTCGATCGTCACCACCAAGGGCAACGCCTACGGTCACGTGGTGCTGCGTGGCGGCAACGGCAAGCCGAACTACGACTCGGTCAGCGTCGCCCTGTGCGAGCAGGCGCTGAACAAGGCGAAGATCAAGCCGAACATCATGGTCGATTGCAGCCACGCCAACTCCAACAAGGATCCGGCCCTGCAACCGCTGGTGATGGAGAACGTCGCCAACCAGATCCTCGAAGGCAACCAGTCGATCATCGGCCTGATGGTCGAGAGTCACCTGAACTGGGGCTGCCAGGCGATCCCGAAAGACCTCGCCGACCTGCAATACGGCGTGTCGATCACCGATGCCTGCATCGACTGGTCCGCCACCGAGAACACCCTGCGCAGCATGCACGCCAAGCTCAAGGATGTTCTGCCGAAACGTCAGCGCAGCTGATCAGCGTTTCACAGGCATAAAAAAACGCCGGGCATTGCCCGGCGTTTTTGTGTTTAGGGGGGTTGTCAGATTTTCGCGGCGCGCTTCTGGTGGCGCTCCATGTAACGCTCGACGTAGGAGCACGACGGGATCACCGTGTAGCCCATTTCTTCGGCGTACTGCAGCGCGCTTTCGGTCAGCGCAGCTGCAATGCCTCGACCGCGCAGGGCGTTGGGCACGAAGGTGCGATAGATATCCAGGGTCTGTTTCCCCAGATCCATATAGGTCAGGTAGGCACGATGACCGTCCACATTGGTCTCGAACTGATGACCAGCCTGGTCATGGTGGATGGACAACGCCTCGCTCATCACTACTCCTCGCGGGTCTTGAATTCTGACCCCTACCTTACCGATGTTTTTCCGGCGAAGGAACATCTACGCCACCCCGTGCCTGATGGACACCGAGAAAAACCACACCGATCTCGCGCAACCGAGCACGTGATAAATAGTAGGCACCATTGGCGAAAATGCTCAAGGTGCGCTCGTCATCGTGCTCGTTGACCGGGTGACTCCGATGGACGCAGCGGCGGGCGCGGGGAAGATCTTCCCGAAGCGCTCACCGGAACATTGCCGAATGTCGAGACTTAAGACGCAGCCTCTTCTTTAAAGTCACCTCAAGAGCGACAAAGATATGTGAGGCATCATGCAAAATCGGAACAAAAGTGTAGACGAATTCATCTAGGCAGACTTGGTGCAAGACGCAGAAACAGCACCGGGCCAAGGGAACTTTTTCTCATTAACACGCTCAAGCCGGGGCTTGCAGCTGGATATTTTTTATACAGCCCAGTTAAAAGTTGCTCGAAAAAGAATCAGCGCCTACAATTTTTTTTGCTTCTTGCGTTAGGTCAGTTTACTTACTACAAGTAATGGGTAGTATGTACGCCGGCTATTTCCTCAATCGGAGGAGAAAGCCACTTAATTGAAAGTCCTTGAAGGGGAACACGATGAACAACGTTCTGAAATTCTCTGCTCTGGCTCTGGCCGCAGTTCTGGCTACCGGTTGCAGCAGCGCATCGAAAGAAACCGAAGCACGTCTGACCGCTACTGAAGACGCAGCTGCTCGCTCCCAGGCTCGTGCAGACGAAGCTTACCGTAAAGCTGATGAAGCTCTGGCTGCTGCTCAAAAAGCACAACAGACTGCTGACGAAGCTAACGAGCGTGCTCTGCGCATGCTGGACAAAGCTAGCCGCAAGTAATAATCCCTCGGGATTGTTATCAAGCCGACCCATTTTTTGGGTCGGCTTTTTTATGGCCGGTACTTTTGTCCGGGCAATAAAAAACCCGCCGACGCTTCACGCATCGGCGGGTCTGGATCGAACTTACTGCTGCAGGTCGATCGGTGTGCTCGAAACCATCGGCGCTGCCGCACCCGGCGTACCGATTTCGGTAGGCAAGCCGTCTTCAGCCGCGACTACATCGCGCACCACATCCCAATTCACCCGCACGTTATTGGCAATATCCTCACGCTTGAGCAGCGCATTGATGACCGCCGTGTGCTTGTCGACCACCGACGGGTTGCCCTTGTCATCGATCGGCGTGTGCGCTTCGAGATACACCTTGCCGCCACTGCGACCGAACTTGTACGCGTCGTTGAGAATGCGCACCGAGGTACCGACCGGCACCATTGCAGCCATTTCCAGCACGTTGTTGTTGAACATGCGGAAGCAACCATGGCTGGTGCGCATGCCGATGCCGAACTTCTTGTTCGAACCGTGGATCAGGTAACCCGGCGTGCCGAGACTGAACTTGAACGGGCCCAGCGGGTTGTCAGGACCGGCCGGCACTACGTTCGGCAGCGGATCACCATCAGCAGCGTGTTCGGCCTTGATCGACGCCGGAGGCGTCCAGGTCGGGTTCGGTGTCTTCGCGGTGATGGTGGTATGCGCGATCGGCGACCCCCAACCTTCACGCCCGATCCCCAGCGGGAAGGTGTACACCACGTTCCGGCCTTTCGGGTAGTAGTAGAGGCGGTACTCGGCGAGGTTGATCACGATGCCTTCGCGCGGACCCGGCGGCAGAATGAAGCGGGTCGGCAGGACGATTTCGGTACCGGCGCCCGGCAGCCAGGCGTCGACGCCCGGGTTGGCCGCGACCATTTCCGAATAACCCAGATCGTAGGTGGTGCCCAGGTCAGCGAAGGTATCTTCGTACTTGGCCTTGATCACCTGCACCTGGCCGATGATGTCCTCACCGGGTGGTGGCAGGGGAAACTCCAATGCAGCAACGGGACCGGCCACACACAGGGCGGCAAGTGACAGGCAGCGGGTGACGGCAGGAAAGCGCGGCAACATCCGGAAAATCCTTCGCATGATCAACAAGGGTATAAGAGCGCGATTGTACACCGCACCTCGATAATTCGGGGAGATGCGCCGATGGGCAGCCAGAAGTCTTCATGTAGGAGCTGCCGCAGGCTGCGATCTTTTGATCCTAAAGCTCGAAACGCAACTCTGGCCAGATCGGCGAGGTGCCACGCTTCTGCGACTCAAGGATCGCCCGGCATAACGAACACAGGCGCTGATCCTGGAACACCCGGCGATCCACACTCGACCAGCGCGGTTGTGCCGGCAGCAGACTGCCACACAACGTGCGGTCTGCCGAGCCACCGAGTTCCAGTTGACGGGTCACCAGATGCACCCGCACTTCCTGGCAGGCGAACAGATCCAGCTGTTCGTCAGGCTCGATCAGTTGGTAGGCAAACAGGGACCAGGCAGGACGCGGCATCGGGGGCTCCAAATAAGGGGGCGCCACATTAGCCGAAAGCCTGCCACTAGAAAAGCCTCATAACAGCGGTTTTAGCGTCGGCCAGACATTTTCCAGCAACTTGCCCTGAGCCCCGGCTGCCGGGTGCAGACCATCGGCTTGCATCAGATCGGGATGCCCGCCCACGCCGTCGAGGAAAAACGGCACCAGCGGGATCTTTTTCTCGTCCGCAACTTTGCCATAGACCTCGGCGAAGGCATCGGTGTAACGCTTGCCGTAGTTCGGCGGTAATTGCATGCCCAGCAGCAGCACCTTGGCGCCGCTCTGACGCGAGCTGTCGATCATCGCCGCAAGGTTTTGTTGCAATTGCGTTGGCGGCATTCCGCGCAGGCCATCATTGCCCCCAAGCTCGAGGATCACCAGTGCCGGCTTATGCTCTGCAAGCAGCGCCGGCAGGCGTGCCTGGCCTCCGGCACTGGTGTCGCCGCTGATCGAGGCATTGACCACTTTGTCGTCAAAACCCTCCTGCTTGAGCCGTTGCTCGAGCAGCGATACCCACCCCAGGCGGGTATCCAGTCCGAAACCGGCGCTGATACTATCGCCAACGATCAGGACAGTACCCGCCGCTGCGTTCTGGGCCATGCACATCAAGGCCAGGCCAGCACTCAAAAACCAAACACGCATCGGATTCTCCATGGGCGCAAGCATTCTCACCGCGAAGAACCTCAGCAAAGTGGTTCCCAGCGCGGAAGGTGAACTGACTATCCTGCACGAACTCAGCCTGGAACTGAACAAGGGCGACAGCCTGGCCATCGTCGGCGCGTCCGGTTCCGGCAAATCCACCTTGCTCGGCCTGCTCGCCGGCCTCGACCTGCCAAGCAGCGGCGAAGTCATCCTCGCCGGGCAATCCCTGGGCAACCTCGACGAAGACCAGCGCGCGCGCATCCGTGCCGAACACGTGGGGTTCGTCTTTCAGTCATTCCAGTTGCTCGACAGTCTCAACGCGCTGGAAAACGTCATGCTGCCGCTGGAACTCGATGGCCGCAAAGACGCCCGTGAGCGCGCTACTGAACTGCTGCAACGGGTCGGCCTCGGTCAGCGCCTGACGCACTCGCCGCGCCAGCTCTCCGGTGGCGAGCAACAGCGCGTGGCGATTGCCCGGGCCTTCGCTGCCGAGCCGGACGTGCTGTTCGCCGACGAACCTACCGGCAACCTCGACAGCCACACCGGCGAGCGCATCAGCGATTTGCTCTTTGAATTGAACAAGGAGCGCGGCACCACCCTGGTGCTGGTGACCCACGACGAACGCCTGGCCCATCGCTGCCGGCGCCTGATCCGACTTGAAGCCGGGCTGCTGGTCGCCCCTCTGGAGCCTTGATGGCACGTCTGCCGCTGTTGCGTCTATTCAGTCTCGCGCTACGTCAACTCATGCGCGATGCCCGCGCCGGGGAATTGCGAGTGTTGTTTTTCGCGCTGGTGGTGGCGGTCGCGGCGAGTACCGCCATCGGCTACTTCGGCGCCCGCCTCAACGGCGCAATGATGCTGCGCGCCACCGAGTTCCTTGGCGCCGACCTGGTGCTTGAGGGCAGCTCGCCGGCCCGCGACGAACAGATCCGCAGCGGCACCGAGCTGCGCTTGAATCATGCGCAGGTGGTGGAATTTTCCAGCGTAATCGCCACTGACAACGGCATTCAGTTATCGAGCATCAAAGCCGTCGACCGCGCCTACCCACTGCGCGGCGAACTGAAAAGCGCCCCGGCCCCGTTTGCCGTTGAAACAGCTGGCGGTGAACCGCAACCCGGTGAAGCCTGGGTCGAAGCACGTCTGCTGACCGCCCTTGATCTGAAGATCGGCGACAGCATCGACGTCGGCATGAAAACCCTGAAGCTGACCCGCGTGCTGACCTACGAACCGGATCGCGCCGGCAACTTCTACAGCCTCACGCCTCGGGTGATGATCAACCTCGATGACCTCGCGGCCACCGGCGTGGTGCAGCCCGGTAGCCGCGTGAGCTACCGCGAGTTGTGGCGCGGTGAGCCGCAGGCGCTGGAGACCTACCGGCAATTGATCAAGCCGGGGTTGGCGGCCAACCAGCGAATCGAAGATGCGCGCGACGGCAATCGGCAGATTGGCGGTGCACTGGGCAAGGCCGAGCGTTATCTGAACATGGCCAGTCTGGTCGCGGTGTTGCTCGCCGGCGTTGCAGTCGCGTTATCGGCCAACCGCTTCGCCAGCCGCCGCTTCGATGCCAGTGCGCTGTTGCGCTGCCTCGGGCTATCGCGCCGGGAAACGATGGCGCTGTTCAGTATTCAGCTGACCGTGCTCGGCCTGTTCGCCGCCCTCAGTGGTGCCGTGCTCGGCTGGCTGGCGCAACTGGGGCTGTTCGCTCTGTTGCATGATCTGCTACCCGCCGATGTGCCACCGGGCGGCCTGTTTCCGGCGCTCGCCGGGATCGGCACCGGGCTGGTGGCACTGGCCGGTTTCGCCCTGCCGCCGCTTGCCGCGCTGGGCCGGGTGCCACCGCTACGCGTATTGCGTCGCGACATGCTGCCGATTCCGTCGAGCACCTGGATGGTTTATGGCGCAGCGCTGGGTGCGCTGGGCCTGATCATGTGGCGCCTGAGTCTGGATCTGTTGCTGACTTTCGCCCTGCTGGGCGGTGGTGTGGTCGCTGCGCTGCTATTGGGAGGCTTGCTGCTGTTGTTGCTCAACAGCCTGCGGCGGATGCTCGCCCGTGCGCCTCTGCCGTGGCGCCTCGGTCTGGGTCAGTTGCTGCGTCATCCGCTGGCGGCGGCCGGGCAAGCGCTGGCGTTCGGGTTGATCCTGCTGTCGATGGCGCTGATCGCTCTGCTGCGCGGTGAATTGCTCGACACCTGGCAAAACCAGTTGCCGAAAAACGCCCCCAACTACTTCGCCCTGAACATCCTGCCGGCGGACAAACAGGCCTTCACCGATCATTTGATCAAGGTGTCCGCACAAGCGGCGCCGCTGTATCCAGTGGTGCCGGGACGGCTGATCAGCATCAACGGCGAACCGGTGCAGCAGATCGTCAGCAAGGATTCGGCCGGTGATCGCGCGGTGCAGCGTGACTTGAGCCTGACCTGGGCGGCTGACCTTCCGGCCGGCAACAAGCTCACCGCCGGTACCTGGTGGACCGGGCAACCCTCGGATGACGTGCCGGGCGTTTCAGTTGAAGGCAAAGTCGCGGAAAGCCTCAAGCTCAAACTCGGCGATCACATGGTGTTCAGCGTGGGCGGGGTCAATCGTGAAGCGAGAGTCACCAGCCTGCGCGAGATCAACTGGGACAACTTCCAGCCGAACTTCTTCATGATCTTCCAGCCCGGCACCCTGAAGGATCTGCCGGCAACCTACCTGACCAGTTTTTATCTGGCACCCGGTCACGATCAGCAGATTGTCGAGCTGTCACGGGCATTTCCGGCGGTGACCATCCTTCAGGTCGAAGCCCTGCTGGAACAACTGCGCAGCATCCTCGCCCAGGTCACCCTGGCGGTGGAATACGTGTTGTTGTTTGTGTTGGCGGCGGGGATGGCCGTGCTGTTCTCCGGCTTGCAGGCAACCCTGGATGAACGCATTCGCCAAGGCGCGCTGTTACGTGCGCTGGGGGCGCAACGGCAGTTGCTGGTCAAGGCCCGGCGCATCGAGTTCGGCTTGCTCGGGGCGGTCAGCGGTTTGCTGGCAGCCATTGGTTCGGAGGTAGTGAGCCTGGTGCTGTATCGCTATGCGTTCGATCTGCCGTGGCATCCACATCCATGGTTGCTGGTGCTGCCATTGATCGGCGCCGTACTGATTGGTGGTGCGGGTGTATTCGGCACACGCCGGGCGTTGAATGCGAGTCCGCTGACAGTCCTGCGCGAGGGTTGATAGACTCCTGTCTTCGTCACCACAAGAAGCTGCCATGAGCCGTTATCGCCCTCCCCGCACCGCCGGCACCGCGCTGATCACCCCTGAAGGTGAAGCGCGGATGCGCGCCGAATTCCATGAGCTGTGGCATGTGCGCCGCCCGCAGGTGACGCAAGCGGTCAGCGAGGCAGCGGCGCAGGGTGATCGCTCGGAAAACGCCGAGTACACCTATGGCAAGAAAATGCTGCGCGAGATCGACAGCCGCGTGCGTTTTCTTACCAAGCGGCTCGAAGCATTGAAGGTCGTCAGCGAAAAACCCAGCGATCCGAACAAGGTCTACTTCGGCGCCTGGGTGACCATCGAGGACGAAGACGGCAAGCAGTCGCGCTACCGTATCGTCGGCCCGGATGAGCTGGATCTGAAACTCGGTCTGATCAGCATCGACTCGCCGCTGGCCCGCGCCTTGATCGGCAAGGCGCTGGACGCCGAAGTCCGGGTACAGACGCCAACCGGTGAGCAGTTTGTCTATATCGTGGCGATCGACTATCCCTGAGCGTTTCAGCGGCGGGTGATCAAACCCTGCCGCGCGACGCGAACCAGTTGCTTGATCATTTCCGGGGCATCTTCCTGGGTCGGTGCCTGAATCACTGCCAGATCAAAACTGTCACTGGCAAACCGCGCCAGCGACTCGCCGTCTTCAACGAACTGGATCAGGAACGCGGCAGGACCGCCGCTGCGACGTGGCCAGCCATCGAGATAACGCAACAGCGTCGGCTGGTGTTTGCCGCCAAGCAGGATTTTTGGGTTGCGCTGGGTGATATGAGCCGTGATCGGCGCGGGACGTGCTGGAGGGCGTAGTGCATTCATCGTGTCGTGTCTCTGCCTCAAAAGTCTGCATGGCAGGTGAGAGGCAACACCGAACCAGCGCTTTAGCGGTATTTCGAAGCCCTGTTCCGGCTTCTGACGGCAACTGTAGAAGTCACCTGGCGCCCCGCAAGTAGCTGTTTAAATCGGCGCATGAGCAACATCCTAGAGAACGTGACCGATGAGTGTCAAGAATCGGCCGCAACAAAAAAGGCCCGCACAATGCGGGCCTTTTGCTTGAGCCAGAGCGCTCAACCGGCGATGGCGCGATCCACCGACAGTTTGCCGGCGCCTTCGATCATCACCGCAAGACTGCCACCCAGCAGCGCCAGAGCAAATTCGTAACCGTTGTTGGCCATGAACAGACCGTTGCTGATGTGAACGGTGAAGATCGCCACCAGCGACAGGAAGGTCAGACCCAAGGCTGCCGGACGCACCAGCAGGCCGATGATCAGCGCCAGACCGGCAAAGAACTCGGTACCGCCGGCCAGTGTGGCCATCAGGTAACCCGGGTGCAGACCGAGGCTGTCCATGTACTGCGCAGTCCCCGCCAGACCGTAACCACCAAACAGACCAAACAGCTTTTGCGAACCGTGAGCGGCGAAGATCACGCCAACAGCGATACGCAGAATGGTCAGGCCGTAACCGGCGCGGGTGAACAGTACCTTGTTGATCAGAGAGCTCATGTGGGTCATTCCTTTTGGAGAAGTGTGTGTGGGTTGGCCGCCATATTAATCAGTTAATTTCATGTTAAAAGCGGAAATATTCCACCATACCAATCGATTTATTTGATTATTTGCGTGAGGCTACTTTCTGTCCCCGGGGCTCCAACGACTCCCGCTCCCGGTCGAACGCCAGGTAATACTTGTTCACGCTATTAACATAGCTGACCGGCCCCATGCCCACCTGCTCCATGGCGATGCGCTCGACCTGAAAGAACCACTGGTTCGGATTCAGCCCGCGCCGCCGCGCCTCGGCGCGCATGCCTTGCACACGCTCCGGGCCAATGTTGTAGGCCGCCAGGGTGAACGCCATGCGCTCACGCTCATTGAGTTTCGGACTGTTGAAAAACTTGCGACGGATCATCGCCAGGTACTTGGCCCCGGCCTGCACATTCGCATCAAGATTCTGGATGTTGTTCACCCCGACCCGCTGCGCGGCGGACGGGGTGATCTGCATCAGCCCGGTCGGCCCACTGCCGCTGCGGGCGCTGGGTTGCAGGGCCGATTCCTTGAAGGCCAGCGCCGCCAGATTCAGCCAGTCCATGCTTTGCGCGTCGGCGTGTTTTTGCAGGGTCGGGCGCAGTTTTTCCAGACGCTGACGATCAGCCTTGGCCAACGGATAGTGCACTTGGTAAAGGCGCCGATAGATCCGCAGAAACTCGGCGTCCTCGTTCGCCGGTTTCTTGTAGCCGACCAGGAAGCGATCAATGCTTGCCCGCAGCATCGAGGCATCACGGCGCACAAACCAGTATTCCTCACCCGGCTCGCTGATCATCAATTGCCGATCGAAACGCAGCTTGGGCAGGATCTTGCCCCAGCGTTCGGCGATCGGTTGCTCGACGATGGTCAGATGAAAAATCCCGCCCTGCACCATCTCCAGCACGTCCTCGACCGCCAGAGTCGGATCGACCCATTCGATCTTGATCGGTGCCAGTTTGCGCAGCGCCAGTTTCTGATTGAGCTGACTGACCGCCTCCCCCGCCGCACTGCCGGTCGGCAAGGCCAGGGTCTTGCCGGAAAGCTGCTCGACCTTGGTGTAGCGACGCTCGCCCTTGATGCCGACCAGCACCAGCGGCACGTTGCTGGCGATCGGCTCGCTGCTGGCCACCGCGTGGCCGGGTTGCAGATCGAGCAACTCGCCGGGCGCGACCAGATCACCTTCGCCGCGCTGCAACGCGCCGAGCAGTTGATCCTTGGCTTTGGGAATGATCTTGAGGGTGACTTCCTGGCCGTCGCGGGCGTGGCCATTGAGGTATTGCTCGAAGGCGCGCAGGCGATGGTATTCGACACCGATGGCCTGGCCCTGGACTTCACCGGAGCTGTTGCGGCTCTGGTTGACCAGCACGCGCAACACGCGACTGCTGCGTATCTCCGACAAGTCGCGGACCTTGGCGGCCGGCACGGCTTGCAGTGGCCCGGGCAAGCGCGCAACCGCCGTTATCGGCAGCAGCAGCGACGCACACAACAGGAGCAAAACCGAGGGACGATGCATCCACTCTCCGGAAAGAATACGGGGGCGTTTTCTAACCGCTGAACGGTCGAAATCGCCGACGAAAACAGAGCGCCTGGAGCGCTGACAAAGTGCAAGAGACTGGCACGAGGATGGCATTTGCGCCAACCCGAGCAGTCTCGCGGCATCAAAAGACAGCTATAACTCGTTGTAGTTCTTGGCTTTTCTTATGAATCTACAGCTCTGGTATGCTTTCCGGCCTTCGGCCCGAGGTAGCAACCATGCAACTCATCGATATCGGCGTCAACCTGACCAACCCAAGTTTCGCCGAAAAACATCAGGCCGTGCTCGACCGCGCCTACGCTGCCGGGGTCTGCCAACTGGTGCTGACCGGCACCAGCGTCGAGGGCAGCGAACAGGCGCTGGAGCTGTGCCAGCAACTGGATCAAAGCGGCCAACGACTGTTCGCCACCGCCGGCATTCACCCGCATTCGGCCAGTGACTGGAACGCTGACAGCGCACGCCGTTTGCGCAGTCTGCTGCAAGAAGCAAACGTGGTCGCCGTGGGCGAATGCGGGCTGGATTTCAACCGGGATTTCTCGCCGCGCCCGCAGCAGGAAAAAGTCCTCGAAGAACATCTGGCGCTGGCCGCAGAACTGCAGTTGCCGGTGTTCCTGCACGAGCGTGACGCCAGTCAGCGTCTGCTGGAAATCCTCAGGGACTTCCGCGATCAATTGCCCGCCGCCGTGGTGCACTGCTTTACCGGCGAGCAAAAAGCCTTGTTCAGTTACCTGGATCTGGACCTGCACATCGGCATCACCGGCTGGATCTGCGACGAGCGCCGGGGCACGCACCTGCATCCGCTGGTCAAGGAGATCAAGCGCGGACGGCTGATGCTCGAAAGCGACGCGCCGTACCTGCTGCCCCGCACCTTGCGCCCAAAGCCGAAAAACGGCCGCAATGAGCCAGCGTATCTGCCCGAAGTGCTGCGCGAAGTGGCGCTGCATCGGGGCGAGACCGAGGAAGATCTGGCAGCACATACCACAGCGTGTGCACGCGCATTCTTCAACCTGCCCACCCTGCCCTGACACACCACTAATCCCATTGTGG
>NZ_JANLOG010000041.1:0-27747 GCF_025466205.1 Pseudomonas sp. 13B_3.2_Bac1 | reverse complement strand
CTTACGCAGCTTTCTATAGAGGGTGTTGCGGCTGACACCGAGCTGCTGCGCGGTCTGGGTCATATGCCAACGTGTCTGTTCCAGCGCATTGAGTAGCGCCACACGTTCAGCGTCTTCCAGCGGATGCTCGGACTCAACCGACTTCAGCTCCAGCGTCGGCCGCGCCTGCCGAATCATCGCCGGCAAATCCTCCAGCCCGATCCGCCCCTCATCGCACAACGCCGCCAACGTGCGCAGCACATTGCGCAACTGCCGCACGTTGCCCGGCCAATTGAAGGTCAGTAACGCCTGACGCGCCGGTTCGTCGATCACAATCACTTCGCCATCCGCCTCCTCGGCCAGCAGGAAATCCAGCAACTGCGACTTGTCGCTGCGCTCACGCAACGCCGGCAACGCGACCTCCAGGCCATTGAGCCGGTAATACAAATCTTCGCGGAAACTGCCGTCCGCCACGCGCTTCAGCAGATTACGGTGAGTGGCGCTGATGATCCGCACGTTGACCGCTTCCGGCTCGCCGCCGATCGGCACCACCTGCCGGTCTTCCAGCACCCGCAACAAACGGGTTTGCAGAGCCAACGGCATGTCACCGATTTCATCCAAAAACAAAGTGCCGCCATCGGCCTGCTGCAGCTTACCGCGCATGCCGTCCTTGCGCGCACCGGTGAAACTTCCGCCGCGATAACCGAACAGTTCGCTCTCGATCAGGCTTTCGGGGATCGCCGCGCAGTTGAGGGCGACGAAGGCTTTGTTGGCGCGCTGGCTGGCGTGATGCACAGCCTTGGCAAAGGCTTCCTTGCCCGAGCCGGTTTCGCCATTGATCAGCAGCGGCACGTCGCGTTCGAATACCCGCAGCGCCTTGCGGAAATCCGCTTGCAGTGCAGCATCGCCGAGGCAAATGCCCGCCAGTGGCTGAGCATTGGCCACCACCGGGGCCGGGGTGATCGGCAGCGGCTTGCGCGATTCGCCGCGCAACAAGGCAAACAGATGTCGCCCATCGCGGGTGCGCAGCGGCCAACTGGCGCTGGCATTGGCGCTGGCACGACCGAGCAATTCATCCAGCGAACAATCGAAAAACGCTTCCACCGGTTTGCCGAGCAAACCACCGCGAATATGCCCGAGCAGGTTCAGCGCACTCTGGTTGACCGCACTGATCCGCCCTTCCCCGTCAAACGCCAGCAGCCCTTCGCTGAACAGGCCGACCGATTCGGCCTGAAGATGGAACCGCAGCAGCCACTGATTATCGAAGCAACGCAGGAAATAGCAGCTCTCGATCATCTTCGCCGACAGATTGACCAGCGCCATGGTGTGGAACTGGCTCTGCCGCGAAACGTCATGGCGCGCCGAGGACACGTCGAGCACCGCCAGCAGTTCGCCGTGCGGGTCGAACACCGGGCTCGCCGAGCAGGTCAGGCCGGTGTGGCGGCCGCGGAAGTGTTCGTCCTGATGGATGGTCAGCGCTTGGCGTTCGACCAGGCAGGTGCCAATGCCGTTGGTGCCTTCGCAGGCCTCGCTCCAGTCGGCGCCGAGCCAGAGCCCGGCCCGTTCGAAAATCTTGCGCTCGGCAGGCGCGGTGACGCAGTTGAGGATCACCCCGCGCGCATCGGTCAACAGCACCGCATGACCAGCGCCGGACAGCTGCTGATGCAGGCTGCTCATTTCATTGCCGGCGATCTGCAGCACCTGTTGCAGGCGTTCACGACTTTCGAGCACACGCCCGTGCTCAAGCACGGTGGGCGCCATGGTCAGGGCCGGATCGAGGTGATAGTCCTCAAGACAGCGCAGCCACGAACGGGCAATCGAAGGGTCGGCACCGGGCCCGTGCAGGTGCGGCTTGCCCTGAGTGACGGTGAGCACCTGTTGGGCATGGCGACTCAAATGGTTGTCGTGCATTTCTTATTATTCTCCCCGAAAGGTCGACCCTTCCAGACTACCAACACTGACCTGTGGCGAGGGAGCTTGCTCCCGCTCGAGTGCGAAGCGCTCGCCAAAGCATATGAGCGGTAAACATTTCAGGACTGCTGCGCAGCCCAGCGGGAGCAAGCTCCCTCGCCACAAAAATCAACCGCTGGGCGATTGGCAGTCAGCATCCTCCAGCCATCGGCGCATTGCAATGCTGGCGAGACTGCTCGGTCACAGGCTGTGCCAAAAGCGGTACAAACTGTCACCCCCTCTGTACCGAAACCATCACAGGCGCCGCCCGCCCGTCCGACAAAAAATACGCAAGGCCTTGATTTGCCTGCCCTGCACGGCAGTGGCCCGACCTTTGCTCTACGCTTATAGCAAGCGCACTTGCGCGTTTCTCTAATAAGTACAAAGCCAAGGAGAACAACATCATGCGTTACGCTCACCCCGGTACTGAAGGCGCCAAAGTCTCGTTCAAGAGCAAGTACGATAACTACATCGGCGGCGAGTTCGTCGCGCCTGTCAAAGGTCAGTACTTCACCAACACCTCGCCAGTGAATGGCCAGCCGATTGCCGAATTCCCTCGCTCCACTGCCGAAGACATCGACAAGGCACTGGACGCCGCCCACGCCGCTGCCGATGCGTGGGGCGCGACCTCGGTGCAGGCGCGCTCGCTGATCCTGCTGAAAATCGCCGACCGCATCGAACAGAACCTCGAACTGCTGGCGATCACCGAAACCTGGGACAACGGTAAAGCCATCCGCGAAACCCTCAACGCCGACATCCCGCTGGCGGCCGACCATTTCCGCTACTTCGCCGGTTGCCTGCGCGCCCAGGAAGGCAGCGCTGCCGAAATCGACGGCAACACCGTGGCCTATCACATCCATGAGCCGCTGGGCGTGGTCGGGCAGATCATCCCGTGGAACTTCCCGCTGCTGATGGCCGCGTGGAAACTCGCTCCGGCACTGGCCGCCGGTAACTGCGTGGTGCTCAAACCTGCCGAGCAGACTCCGCTGGGCATCTGCGTGCTGATGGAGCTGATCGGTGATCTGCTGCCACCGGGCGTGCTCAACGTGGTGCAAGGCTTCGGCAAAGAAGCCGGCGAAGCACTGGCCACCAGCAAACGCATCGCCAAGATCGCCTTCACCGGCTCGACCCCGGTCGGCTCGCACATCATGAAATGCGCCGCCGAGAACATCATTCCGTCCACCGTGGAACTGGGCGGCAAGTCGCCGAACATCTTCTTCGAGGACATCATGCAGGCCGAGCCGACTTTCATCGAGAAAGCCGCAGAAGGTCTGGTGCTGGCGTTCTTCAACCAGGGCGAAGTCTGCACCTGCCCGTCCCGCGCGCTGGTACAGGAATCGATCTACGACGAGTTCATGGCCGTGGTGATGAAGAAAGTCCTGCAGATCAAACGTGGCGACCCGCTGGACACCGACACCATGGTCGGCGCGCAGGCGTCCGAGCAGCAATTCGACAAGATTCTTTCGTACCTGGAAATCGCCAAGGGCGAAGGCGCCGAGTTGCTGACCGGCGGCAAGGTGGAAAAACTCGAGGGCAATCTGGCGACCGGCTATTACATCCAGCCAACCCTGCTCAAGGGCACCAACAAAATGCGCGTGTTCCAGGAAGAAATCTTCGGCCCGGTGGTGAGCATCACCACCTTCAAGGACGAAGCCGAAGCCCTGGCGATCGCCAACGATACCGAGTTCGGCCTCGGTGCCGGCCTGTGGACCCGCGACATCAACCGCGCCTACCGCATGGGCCGCGCGATCAAGGCCGGTCGTGTGTGGACCAACTGCTACCACCTGTACCCGGCGCACGCCGCGTTCGGCGGGTACAAGAAGTCCGGCGTCGGCCGTGAAACCCACAAGATGATGCTCGATCACTATCAGCAGACCAAGAACCTGCTGGTGAGCTACGACATCAATCCGTTGGGCTTCTTCTAAGACCCGAGGGCGATACAGATATTTCTGTTTCGCCCGTTCGACCGCCTTCGCGAGCAAGCTCGCTCCCACAGGGATCTGTATTCGATCTCAATATTGGGTTCACCACATAAACCTGTGGGAGCGAGCTTGCTCGCGAAGGCGCCCTCAATGACACGACACATGGTCTGGCCGCTCTGGCACGGCCCTTGCGTACCCGTCATTCAGGATTTGCGCGAAAACTGCCGCTGCGTGAACAGCTTCCATCCACCTCAACCACTGCACCCGAAAGTCCAACAGATCGAACAATAAAAAACAGAGAGGACTTATGACTTCCACCACACAGCTCAAACCCACACTCGGCACCCTGCATCTGTGGGGCATTGCCGTCGGCCTGGTGATTTCCGGCGAATACTTCGGCTGGAGTTACGGCTGGGGCACGGCCGGCACCCTCGGATTTCTGGTCACGGCGCTGATGGTCGCGACCATGTACACCTGCTTCATCTTCAGTTTCACCGAGCTGACCACCGCGATCCCCCACGCGGGCGGGCCGTTTGCCTACAGCCGCCGGGCGTTCGGCGAAAAAGGCGGGTTGATCGCCGGGATCGCCACGCTGATCGAATTCGTCTTTGCCCCACCGGCCATCGCCATGGCCATCGGCGCCTACCTCAACGTGCAATATCCGGGGCTCGATCCGAAAATCGCCGCAGTCGGCGCGTATTTCGTGTTCATGACCCTGAACATCCTCGGTGTCAGCATCGCCGCCACCTTCGAACTGGTGGTCACCGTGCTGGCGGTCGCCGAACTGCTGGTGTTCATGGGCGTGGTCGCACCGGGCTTCAGCTTCAGCAACTTCGTGCTCAACGGCTGGTCGGGTGCCAACGAGTTCACCCTGGGCTCGATCCCCGGAATCTTTGCCGCGATTCCGTTTGCCATCTGGTTCTTCCTCGCCATCGAAGGCGCCGCCATGGCCGCCGAAGAAGCCAAGGACCCGAAACGCACGATTCCCAAGGCGTACGTCAGCGGCATCCTGACCCTGGTGTTTCTCGCCATCGGCGTGATGGTGATGGCCGGCGGCGTCGGCGACTGGCGCCAACTGTCGAACATCAACGACCCGCTGCCGCAGGCAATGAAAGCCGTGGTCGGCAACAACTCATCGTGGATGCACATGCTGGTGTGGATCGGCCTGTTCGGTCTGGTGGCGAGTTTCCACGGGATCATCCTCGGCTACTCGCGACAGTTCTTCGCCCTCGCCCGCGCCGGTTATCTGCCGAAAAGCCTGGCCAAGCTATCGCGCTTCCAGACCCCGCATCGGGCGATTCTGGCCGGTGGGGTGATCGGCATCGCGGCGATCTACAGCGACGGTCTGGTCAATCTGCAAGGCATGACCCTGACCGCAGCGATGATCACCATGTCGGTATTCGGCGCGATCGTGATGTACATCATCAGCATGCTCAGCCTGTTCAAACTGCGCAAAACCGAACCGAACCTGGAACGCACCTTCCGCGCCCCGGGCTATCCGCTGGTGCCGGCGATTGCGCTGTTCCTGGCGGTGGTGTGCCTGGTGGCGATGGCGTGGTTCAACACGCTGATCGGTTGTGTGTTCCTTGGATTCATGGCCGCTGGCTATCTGTACTTCCAGCTGACCGCCAGGCAACGCGCCGAAGCCCCGGCAGACGCTATGCTCGAAGGTATCTAGTTGCACCGGCACCGGGCTCATCGCCCGATGCCCGCTATATAAAAGTGCATGAAGATCCCTCTGTGGAAGCGGGCTTGCTCGCGAAGGCGTCGTGTCAGCGATGGGTTGCTGAATGACACACCGTATTCGCGAGCAAGCCCGCTCCCACAGGGAGACCGAGTTACCCACAGAATCAGGAGGACACCGCCCCATGGCCACATTTGCCCATTCCGTCGGCGCCCAGACCTACCGTTTCGACAGCCTCAAGGACGTAATGGCCAAGGCCAGCCCGGCGCGCTCCGGGGACTTTCTGGCTGGCGTTGCCGCGCTCAACGACGGCGAACGCGTGGCCGCACAAATGGCGCTGGCCGACATCCCGCTCACGCACTTCCTACAGGAAGCGCTGATTCCGTACGAGTCTGATGAAGTCACCCGACTGATCATCGACACCCACGACAAACAAGCCTTTGCCGTGGTCAGCCACCTCACCGTCGGCGGCTTCCGCGACTGGCTGCTCAGCGACGCCGCTGACGAAACCAGCCTGCGCGCCCTCGCTCCCGGTCTGACCCCGGAAATGGTCGCCGCCGTATCGAAGATCATGCGCGTGCAGGATCTGGTGCTGGTGGCGCAGAAGATCCGCGTGGTCACCAGGTTTCGCGGCACCCTCGGCCTGCGCGGGCGCCTGTCGACCCGTCTGCAACCGAACCATCCGACGGACGAGCCATCCGGCATCGCCGCGAGCATTCTCGACGGCCTGCTGTACGGCAACGGCGACGCGATGATCGGGATCAACCCGGCCACCGACAGCATCGCCTCGATCTGCGCGATGCTGGAAATGCTCGACGCGATCATCCAGCGCTACGACATCCCGACCCAGGCCTGCGTGCTGACCCACGTCACCACTTCGATCGAGGCGATCAACCGGGGTGTGCCGCTGGATCTGGTGTTTCAGTCGATCGCCGGCACTGAAGCGGCCAATGCCAGTTTCGGCATCAACCTCAATGTCTTGCAGGAAGGCTATGACGCCGGGCTGAGCCTGAAACGCGGCACTCTGGGGCAGAACCTGATGTATTTCGAGACCGGTCAGGGCAGCGCGTTGTCGGCCAACGCCCACCATGGTGTCGACCAGCAGACCTGCGAAACCCGGGCCTACGCCGTGGCGCGGCATTTCAAGCCGTTTCTGGTGAATACCGTGGTCGGCTTCATCGGCCCGGAATACCTCTATAACGGCAAACAGATCATCCGCGCCGGCCTCGAAGACCATTTCTGCGGCAAGTTGCTCGGCGTGCCGATGGGCTGCGACATCTGCTACACCAACCATGCCGAAGCCGATCAGGACGACATGGACACCCTGCTGACCCTGCTCGGTGTGGCCGGGATCAACTTCATCATGGGCATCCCCGGCTCCGACGACATCATGCTCAACTACCAGACCACCTCGTTTCACGACGCGCTCTACGCGCGCCAGACCCTGGGTCTGAAACCGGCGCCGGAGTTCGAGCAATGGCTGGCGAACATGGGCATCTTCACCCAGGCGGACGGCAAGGTTCGCTTTGGCAACAACCTGCCGCCGGCCTTCCGCCAGGCGCTGGCGCAACTGGGATGAGTGTTATGGAAAAACCGCCTGTCGACCCGCAAAACCCATGGCTGGAACTGCGCCGCCTGACCCCGGCGCGCATCGCCCTCGGCCGCACCGGCACCAGCCTGCCGACCAGCGCGCAACTGGACTTCCAGTTTGCCCACGCTCAGGCACGGGATGCGGTGCATCTGCCGTTCGATCATGCCGGGCTCAGCGCGCAACTGCGCGAACGCGGGCGCGAGAGCCTGTTGCTGCATAGCGCGGCAACGGATCGCAACAGCTATCTGCAACGGCCGGATCTGGGGCGCAAGCTCAGCGACGCGTCGGCACAGACCCTGCGTGATTACGCTGCGGCGCACCCTGGCGGCGTCGATCTGGCGATTGTGGTGGCGGACGGTCTGTCGGCGCTGGCAGTGCATCGGCACACCCTGCCGTTTCTCGGCCGTCTGGAGGAACAAATGGCCGGCGACGGCTGGTCCGTTGCCCCGGTGGTGCTGGTGGAACAGGGCCGCGTCGCCGTCGGTGACGAAATCGGCCAGTTGCTCGGCGCGAAAATGCTCGTAATGCTGATCGGAGAGCGCCCGGGCCTCAGCTCGCCCGACAGCCTGGGGTTATATTTCACCTACAATCCAAAGATCGGGCTGACCGATGCCTACCGCAATTGCATCTCCAACGTGCGGCTTGAAGGTTTGAGTTACGGGATGGCGGCACATCGCTTGCTGTATCTGATGCGCGAAGCCTGTCGGCGGCAGCTGTCGGGGGTCAATCTGAAGGACGAAGCACAGGTTCAGACGCTGGAGTCGGACGCTGGTGCGGACATGAAGGGAAACTTCCTACTCGATCCGCCCACAACCTGAACCGTTTCCGCATTGCGTTTCTGCGCTGCTTTCAGGCAGGATCGATGCACGGCCGCAGGGTTTCCCATCGCCGTCAGAGCAGTTGAAGACAGCCACTTGAAGACGAGACCTATCATGCGGATTATTCAAGCGACCCTCGAACACCTGGATTTGCTGACCCCGTTGTTCGTCAAATATCGCGAGTTCTACGGTTCCCTGCCTTACCCGGATTCCTCCCGCGCGTTTCTCGAAAAACGCCTGCGCCGTAAGGAATCGGTGATTTATCTGGCCCTGGCCGATGATGACGACAAGAAACTGATGGGTTTCTGTCAGCTGTATCCAAGCTTTTCCTCGCTGTCGCTCAAGCGCGTGTGGATCCTCAACGACATCTATGTCGCCGAAGACGCCCGCCGCCAACTGGTGGCCGACAACCTGATCCGCACCGCGAAGAAAATGGCCAAGGAAACCCAGGCCGTGCGCATGCGCGTTTCCACCAGCAGCAATAATGAAGTGGCGCAGAAGACCTACGAGTCGATCGGCTTCAAGGAAGACACCGAGTTCAAGAACTACGTTCTGCCGATCAGCGACGAGCTCTGAAATCAAAAGATCGCAGCCTGCGGCAGCTCCTACAGGGGTAACGCATTCCAAAGGTAGGAGCTGCCGAAGGCTGCGATCTTTTTAGCCCCTCCCGTTATTCCTGACAATTCATCACACCCCGACATCCCTCGCTACAAAACCAACGCGCTTTTCACCTCTCAGCCCGTATAATCCCGAGCTTTCCGGCTTGTAAGAAAAACTACACCCCGCTGTAGGCTTACACCCGAATCATCCGCACAGGCTTGCCGAGTCAGGCCATCACCACAGGTGCCCCCATGGATTTCAACCCGCTCGACCTTATCCTGCATCTCGACGTGTATCTCGATTTGCTGGTAACCAACTACGGGCCGTGGATCTACGCGATTCTGTTCGCAGTCATCTTCTGTGAAACCGGTCTGGTGGTGATGCCGTTCCTGCCGGGCGATTCGCTGTTGTTCATCGCCGGTGCCGTTGCTGCGGGCGGTGGCATGGATCCGGTTCTGCTGGGCGGTCTGCTGATGCTCGCGGCGATCCTTGGCGACAGCACCAACTATGTGATTGGACGAACCGCGGGTGAAAAACTCTTCAGCAACCCGAACTCGAAAATCTTCCGTCGCGACTACCTGCAGAAAACCCACGATTTCTACGACAAGCACGGTGGTAAAACCGTGACTCTGGCGCGTTTCCTGCCAATCATCCGCACGTTTGCCCCGTTCGTCGCCGGCGTCGGGAAAATGCCGTACCCGCGCTTCTTCGCTTTCAGCGTGTTCGGCACCATCCTCTGGGTCGGCGGCCTGGTGACCCTGGGTTACTTCTTCGGCAACGTGCCGTTCATCAAGAAGAACCTGTCGCTGCTGGTGGTCGGCATCATCCTGCTGTCGCTGGTGCCGATGATCATCGGTGTGGTGCGCAGCCGTTTCGGCGGCGCCAAAGCCGAAACCCACTGATCCGATGTGGTCACTGAGCGCCTGGCGTCGCCGGCGCATTCTGGCCAGGCACCCGATTGCCGACGAGATGTGGCAACGGGTGCGTCATCACCTGAGCTTTCTCGACGGCATCAGCGCCGCCGAAGACCAGTGGCTGCGTGAAGCCAGCGTCCTGTTCCTCGAAGAAAAACACCTGACCGCCCTGCCCGGTGTCGAACTGCATCAGGAACAACGCCTGCTGCTCGCCGCCCAGGCCCAGTTGCCGTTGCTCAATCTGGGCGATTTGAACTGGTATCAGGGTTTCCACGAAATCGTCCTCTACCCCGATGACTTCCTCAGCCCGCAACGGCATCGCGATGCCAGCGGCGTCGAGCACGAGTGGGACGGTGAACACAGCGGCGAAGCTTGGCAACAGGGGCCGATCATCCTCGCCTGGCCGGGCGTGATGGCCAGTGGAGGCTGGGAAGGCTATAACCTGGTGATCCACGAACTGGCGCACAAACTCGACATGCTCAATGGCGACGCCAACGGCCTGCCACCGCTGCACGCCGACATGCGCGTCAGCGACTGGGCCGAGGTCATGCAACACGCTTACGATCACCTCAACCGCCAGCTCGACCGTAACCCCGACGCCGAAACCGCCATCGACCCCTACGCCGCCGAGAACCCGGCGGAATTCTTCGCGGTCACCAGCGAATACTTCTTCAGCGCCCCGGATCTGCTGCACGCGGCTTATCCACAGGTCTACTTGCAGCTGCAGCTTTTCTACCGGCAGGATCCGCTGGGCAGGCTGCGGCAACTTCAGGCCACAGACCCGGTCTACCAGGCGCACGAGTAAGCGCTGCACGACTTCTGGTACGTGGCGTCGGCTTAGGAATATGCCTATAATCGCCGCCACTTTTTGGTCAATCCGGCCAAGTGTTTTTGGTCAACTACGGGGGCAACGCCCAATGAGCTACAGCAAGATTCCGGCTGGCAAAGACCTGCCGAACGACATCTACGTCGCGATCGAGATCCCGGCCAACCACGCGCCGATCAAATACGAAATCGACAAAGACAGCGATTGCCTGTTCGTTGACCGTTTCATGGCCACCCCAATGTTCTACCCGGCCAACTACGGTTACATCCCGAACACCCTGGCTGACGACGGTGATCCCCTCGACGTGCTGGTTGTGACCCCTTACCCGGTTGCTCCAGGCTCGGTGATCCGCGCGCGTCCAGTCGGCATCCTGAACATGACCGACGACGGCGGCGGCGATGCCAAAGTCATCGCAGTCCCACACGACAAGCTGTCCCAGCTGTACGTCGACGTGAAGGAATACACCGACCTGCCACCGCTGCTGATCCAGCAGATCGAGCACTTCTTTGCAAACTACAAAGATCTCGAAAAAGGCAAATGGGTCAAGATCGAAGGCTGGGACGGCGCTGACGCCGCTCGCGCTGCGATCACCAAGTCGGTTGCTGCCTACAAGGGCTAAGCGCCTGCTTGCTGCATGACGCTTGAAGAAAACCCCGGTTGATCCGGGGTTTTTTGTGCCTGGGAAAAGTCGTCTTAAACAGTGTGTTTACGACGGACTACAGAAAAGTTTTAAGGCGTGTAATTTCCCACAAGCACGTCTTACATCCAGTCGCAAAATACAGCCGCTTTTTGAACACCCAGTTTATTCAAACCGCTCTAGCACGGCCGTAGACTCCGTGTTTATGAGAAAGAACACTAGCGGTCCAAGATTCAAGGCACTCCTGGAAGCAGCGAACATCACCACCACGGGATTCGCAAAGTTCTGGGGCACGGAAGCCCAAAATATTCATAACTGGTACACCCGGGGCGTCCCGGCGTATCGCATGGAGGAAGTCTCACGCCTGCTCTCGGTCAACAGCGACTGGCTGAAAACCGGCGAAGGCACCAAGGAATCACCCCGCCTGCACACCCCTGCCAGCAACGGCGATATCTTTGACGCGCAGTCCGTCAACGGCGTCTATTCGATTATCGACCCCAACGACATCGAACTGCCGTTTTTCAAGGAAACTCCGCTCAGCGCCGGCGCCGACAAAACCCACGTCATCCTCGACCCCGAACATACCGTCCGCCTGCCCCGCGCCCACCTCGCCCAACTGGAAATCCGCCCCGGCGACGCCATCTGCGCACACATGATCGGCAACAGCATGGCCGAGCGCATCGAAGACGGCTCGATCATCGGCATCGACCGCGGCCTGACCCAGGTGGTCGACGGCGAAATCTACGCCATCGAACACGACGGCATGCTGCGCATCAAATACCTGCACCGCATGCCCGGCAACGCCCTGCGCCTGCGCAGCCACAACAGCGCCGAATACCCGGACGAAATCTTCCGCGCGGCGCAGATCGATGAACAGCGGATACACATTCTGGGCTGGGTATTCTGGTGGTCGACCCTGGGCAAACGCCGACCGGTGGTGCCGTTTCTCTGATCCTCTCTCGCTCCCGGCCCCTGCACAGAACCCTGTGGGAGCGGGCTTGCCCGCGATGAGGCCCTGAAAGTCAGTACAAATTGCGAATTTCTACCACCGCAGTGGCTCTATTCCGCAGTTGAGACTGGGAATCCCCCACAAAACTCAGTATCCTGCGCCCCACATTTGCGCATCCCCCGCTCCCGCGGCCCAGATGACGCCCGACGCGGCAGACCAACGTCTGACCAAGTCCCACAGCCGGACGCAGATCCGGGTGTACGTTTTGAAGGCTGACGCGGTTTACCAAAAATAAACCAAGCCAGTCCCCGAGAAGCCGGCCACAAGCCGGCTTTTTAATGCCTGAAAGAAAGCCAGGCCTACCGTCTGAAACCTGAATTCCCATTTGCCTGGTTCGGTGCCCCTTGCTACCGTAACGACAAACGTCATTACAGGTATCGCATCATGGCCTCTATCAACATCCGCATTGATGATGAGCTGAAACAGCGCTCCTTTGCCGAACTTGAGAAGCTCGGCATCACACCTTCGGAGCTTCTGCGCCAAACACTTCAATACGTTGCTGAGCGGGGCAAACTGCCGTTCAAGACCGCACTGATCAGCGAAGAAGATGAAGCGCTCATTGCCGTAGTCAGCGAACGTCTCGCCTCACCTCAACGTGTCAAGGTAAGTCTGGATGACCTATAGCCTTGAATTCGATCGTCGTGCATTAAAAGAGTGGAACAAACTGGGCGATACGATTCGCCAGCAGTTCAAAAAGAAGCTCTCTGAGGTGTTAGAGAATCCTCGAGTAGAAGCCAATCGACTTCGCGAACTGCCGGATTGCTACAAAGTGAAGCTGAAAAGCGCTGGATATCGCTTGATCTACCAGGTGCTTGATCAAGAGATCGTGGTGTTTGTAGTCGCTATAGGGAAGCGAGAGCGAGAGGCTGCTTACGAGGTCGCGCAAGATCGGCTGTCGCCCCAGCCCTGAGCTTCTTTGAAATGGGCAGCAACCTGCTGCCCAATCCTCACGGATAACTGAACGCCTTCACCAACGTCAACTCCCCCACCGCCCGCATCGGCACCACAAACGTCTCCATCTTCTCGCTCGGCGTACCCTCTTCGGTAATCACCGTCACCTGCGCCGTGGTCAACGGTTGCACCGCCTCTTCCCCACCCTCGTCATCCCCGCGATAGCCGCCACCAAAATAATTCACATACACCAGATACTGCCCTTTGATCGGTGCCGGCATGGCGAAGATTTCCGGGCCGTAGCCGGTGGTGACGTCGACGTCGAGCGCCGCGCCGTTGGGGGCGACGCGGTCGCCGTACCAGATGTGCGCGCCGTCGGGGGTGATCAGGTGCAGGTCGAGGTCGGTGCCGTCGCTGTCCCACGACAGCAGCACACGCAGTTTGGCCGGGGTGGCGCCGCCGCTGGCGTTGAGGAATTGGGTGCGGTGGCGTTGCTGGCCGTCAGGGCTGCGCACTTCGACGCTGTTGCTGCCGTTGGGGAAGGAGAATGGGCGGTCAAAATGGCCGCTGTCGTCGATTTTCAGCGGCATGCTGACGCCGTTGACGATCAGCCGGCCCGGCTCCTTGCTCTTGGGGGTGGCCTTGATTTCGCCACGGATGCGTGCGGTGTTGGCCTGGCCAACCGGTGTATTGACCGAGGAGGCCGGGTAGTTGACGGTCTGGCGGAAGTTTTCGCCTTCGCCCTCGGGCGCGCCGGTGCGCCAGCCGCCGACCGGGGTGTCGAGTTTGACGCTGTCGGCGGCCATTGCCATCGGCAATGCATGGAACGCGCAGAGCAACAGCAAGACCTGTGGATAACGGAGTGTCATGGTCTATTCCAGCAAGAGGTGACGGGCGAGCCCTTCGATGTAGGTTTCATCCTGGCCATTGGGATGTGCCTCAAAGGCCAGGTGCAGGTATTCGTGAGTCAGGTCGAGGCGATCCTGCAGCGTCAGCACGCCGCGCACGTAAATACGTTGGCGTTCGCGATCGACAAAGGGGCGACCGAAAGCGAGTTTGCACACGGCGAAGGTGCTGACTTCGTTGTAGCCGGTTTCGCTTTCAAGCTTAGGACGCCAGCCACGACGCTGCTTTTGCAGCCAGTCTTGCGCGGCGGGCAGTGCTTCGCAGGAGGCGACCGGGTTGTCCCAGCGGCTGAGACTGGCGCGCGGGTAGGCGTGCAGCAGAATCGCATCGTAGCGCTGGCCGGCGTTGGCCTGTTCGACGGCTTGTTGCCAGGCGAGTTTGTCCGGGCCGGGTTGATCGGAGTGATAGGTGACGGTGCTGCCGGCCAGCACCAGATCCGCTGTCCACGCCGCGATGTTGCGCGACTCGGCGGAAGCCGGGCGTGGGGCGACGCGCTGACGGTTACTGCTGTCGTCGATACTCAGACAATCGCCATTGCGCGTGGCGTTTTGCAGCAAGTAGGTGCGGATCGCCACGGCCAGCGCCTTGGCGGCTTCGGCGGGTTCGGGTTTGGCTTCACGCTCAAGGACGCGGGCGACGTATTCTTCGCGATCGAGCCGTGCGACGAGTTTGTCGTTGAGCAGAAACAGTTCGCCAGCGCTGTGGATATCCAGCGCATTGCCATTGGCGAATTCGACGCGGTAGTCGCCCTGCAATGGGCCAGAAGTCACCACCTGCTCGCCAGCCAGAACCCGCATCAACGGATAACGCGAGAACAGTCCGACCTCAACACAACGCCCCGCCTCCGCCGGCCACGTTGTTGGCAACACCGACGCCAACGCCTGCTCGTAATGGCGCAAAACCATCTGACTGGTGCCACGTCCACCGGCCCAGATCGGCGAGCCATCTGCCGTCCAACCGGCGAAACCACCCTGCCGCGATTGCCGATCCTGATCGCCGAGCCAGCTCCAGGTCTTCACCCGCAGGCGGCCACCGAGTTCGCCGACGACATTGCCATCCGCCGCATTCAGCACGACGTCGAGCAATACTCGGCGCATCTGCTCCTGCGCCGGCAGCACCGACAACACCTTCAGCAAGTCAGCCACGGAAACCCGGGTAGCCGGTTGCACGGCTGGCAAATCCAGCAACCACGACGGTGCCTGCCGCGATTGCCAATACGTGCGCCAATCGGCAGCAGCAATGCCCAATCGCGCCGGCTCAAAGTACAAGCCGCAGGATTTGACCAACGCCTGATCGCGCTCGATCTTGCCGCCCGCCGAGCAGCAATAAACCTCCTCCTTCGACTGCCCGCGACATTCATACGCTGGCTCGCGCGCGCCGGTATCCACCAGCCACGCATAGACGAACAATTTCCACAGGCTGCCCAGCGGCGTATCCAGCGTCGGCGGCAAGGGTTCGCGAGCGATCAGTTGCGTGTGATTCAACGACAGCAACTCGCCCTTGTACGCCAGCCGCAACGGCTCATCCTGCGCCGTCGCCAGCGCAGGCATCACACACATCAGCAGCCATAGCAGCGGCCGGTTCATGTCAGTTGACCGTGACCTGACCGAGGGCAGCTTGCGCTTCCTGGGCCTGATGCTGCGGGGCGTAGACCTGAGTGAAGCGCACCGGCGGCAGGTTGAACTGACCCTTCTGCGAGAAACGCACCAGATGGCGCAGACGCAATTCGCCGCTCAGCGCATCCACCGGCACCGCGTAAGCCAGTTGCCCCGGCTCGAAGCGTGCTTTCTCCAGCGCGGTCGGTTCGGTGCCGTCCTTGCCCTGCAACTTGATGCCCCAGGTGGTGCGCTCGACATCGGCGCCCGGTGGCAGCGGCACTTCGAGCATGCCGTAGCGCAGCGGTTTCGGCGCCTTGCTGGTGAGGATCACTTCGTCCAGGTACAGGCTGTCGCTGGACAGCGGTTTGCTGCCGACCGGCTCCAGCTTGAAGGTGAACGCTTCATCGCCTGGCACCAGTCGCGACAGGCGTCGGGTGATGGTCACGGCCATTGGATCGACCGCCGGTTGCCGGGTCTGGAAGCTCAGGAGCGCCCGCAGCGGACGCTCCTGAGTGCCGGACACCGACAACACGCTCGGCACCGGTGTCGCACCCTGCCACGTCCAGAACATCTCGCCGGTCGCGCCGTAGTTTTTCTTCCAGCCTTCACCCGGCATCAGCGCGATGGTCGGCGAGGCCTGGGCGATGCTGCGTTGCAACCAGCTCAGCGCCAGGGCGCGCTCGAGGGTCGATTGCTGTGGCAGCAGACGTTGCAGCAACGCCGTCGCACGGGCCTGATCGAACGCTTGCAGCGACAGGTTCAGCGCTTCGGCAAACGGCTGCGAACTGACCGCCAGACGTTGTTGTGCCGCGCCAACCTGACGATTGAATGCGTCCGGCAACGCGACTTTCGACTGAGTCGCCAGCGACGCGGTCAACACCCGCGCCGCCGCCAGACCGAGCGCCGAATCCGGGTCACTCATCACCAGGCTGTCTTCGCCGTCGTCCATCAGGGTTTCGGC
Source organism: Pseudomonas sp. 13B_3.2_Bac1 (assembly GCF_025466205.1). NCBI lineage: Bacteria > Pseudomonadati > Pseudomonadota > Gammaproteobacteria > Pseudomonadales > Pseudomonadaceae > Pseudomonas > Pseudomonas sp. 13B_3.2_Bac1. The sequence goes on along the minus strand of NZ_JANLOG010000041.1, from coordinate 11,461 downwards.
ATTGCCCTCACCGGCCTTGGCCAGATCGTCCATCAATCCGCTGAGCAAAGTGTTCACCGGCAGGTGCATCTGCTTGGCGAACGACAGAATCAGTGCCCGCTGCAGCAGCGGCGTGTTCGGCGCTTGCTTGGCGTAGACCTCCAGCACTCGCTGCCAGTGCTCCGGTGGCAAGGTCAGCTCCAGCACTTGGCTGGCGTTCCAGTCGGCGTAGTAGGCGTAAGCGGTGAGGAACGCGTCCGGCTCGCCGTCGAAGCCCCACCAGGTGAAGCTCGCCGACGGCCCGGCCATTTGCACCAGACGCAGGCGGCTGTTCTGCATGATCAGGCGCAGGCGATCGCGGATCTGCGGGCTCGACGCCAGCGACGGATAAGCGATGCTCAGCGGCAGCAAACGACTGGCCGTCTGCTCGACGCCGCCGTATGGGTAGCTCAGCAGATCGTCGAGCGCGGAACGGAACAGCGCTTGCGGACTGTCATCCAGACGCAGACGAATGTCAGTGGCGTCCGCCGGCAGGCTCAACGGCGTGTCGCTGCTGGCCACGTCGAGGCTTTGGGTTTGCGTGACTTGCCAGCCGTCACCGGTCGCGCTCAGGCGCACGGCCAGCGAGTCCGCGGTTTTGCCATCCTGTACCAGTTCGGCGGTCCACTCACCGGTCGCCAGCGCAAACGCTGGCAGCGGCACGTAGTTGATGCCGTTATTCAGGGTCACCGGCAGGCGTTGTTCGGCGCCTGCGTAATGGGTGACCAGCTCAGCCTTGACCGGTTTTTCCGCCTGGCTGAAGGCGAACACACCGAGTTGCGGCTGATCGCCCTTGCGGAATTTGCTCGGCCCGCTCCATTTCAGGTACAGCGGTTTTTCCGAACGGACGAACTGCTTCTTCTGCCCGACCTGACCGTCATCGGCAATGGCGCGGGCGGTGATGCGCCAGCGGGTCAGCGAGTCCGGCATCTTGAAGGTGAACCGGGTTTTGCCGTCGGCACCGGTCAACAATTCCGGCTGCCAAGCAGCGGTGTCGACGTCTTCGCGACGCGGACGCTCCAGCACTTTCACCCCACGCTCGCTGCGGTTGGCCTTGCCCGGCGCGCCGGGGCTGCCCGGCAACGCCACGTCGTAACTGATGAACGACAGGCTGGCGCTGGTGCGCACGCTGTTGCGGCGTGGGTGGTAGAAGAACTGGTCGATGGTCGGTGCGACTTCCGGTTGCAGCGCGTAGACCATTTCATCGACGACGCTGACGGTCAGATGCGCCGGGACCGCTTTGCCGGCGAACTGCGTGGTCAGGTCGACGGTGACGGTATCGCCCGGCAGATACACCGCTTTGTCGGTGCTGATGGCCACGTCGATTTGCGGTGCGATCACTTTGATCCCGGCGTTCTGGAAACTGTACTGCCCGCCCTTGGTGTACAGCACCGAGAAGGTCAGGTTCGGCGCGAAGTTGTCCTTCACCGGAATGCGCGCGCGGTATTGGGTGTCGCTGAGTTTTTCCAGTTTCAGCCAGTCGCCGCCCTTGGCCAGCAGCGCGGTGGCTTCGACCTTGTCACGCTCCAGCGACAGCAGGGCATCGCTGACCGGCTCCGGGAACGTGATCAGCGCCAGCGCTTCATCGCCAGCCTTGTACTCGGGCTTGTCGAGGACGATTTCCACAGTGCCCGGCACCGCTTTGACGCCGTCACCAGTGACCGAATGGCCGGTGGCGCCGAGGACGCCACCGTGTTGATCTTTCAGCGTCAGGTTGTAAGTACCCGGACGCTCGAAGGCAATGCTGAAACCCTTGTCCGTCGCCGCAAGCTTGCCTTCAGCGGTGCTCTGGTCTTCCAGGCGCACCCAGCTGTAGCTGCTCGGGGTGACGGCTTTGCTTTGCTCGCTGCCACCTTCGTTGACGTAGCTGAACGAGACTTTGTCGTTGACCGCGCTGAAACGTTGCGGCGCGCTCAGACGGAAGCTTGCGGCGCCACGGTCGATGAGGATTTCCTTGGTGGTCTTGACCCGATACGCCGCGCCATCGCTGGCAAACACGGTGAGCATGTAACGGCTCGGTTTGTCGGCGGCCGGCAGGTCGAGGGTCGCGTTGCCTTTGCTGTCGGTGGTCAGTTCGGTGCTGGTCAGTTCCACCGGGAATTGCCCAAGGTATTGCAGCTCGTTGTCGACCATCGACAGTTGCTGGGCACGCAGGCTCAGGGTCAATTTGGCGTTGGCCACCGGTTTGCCGTCCGGATACAGCAGCACCAGACTGCCCTTCACCGGCTCGCCGGTGCGGTAATCCTGCTTGGCCAGGTTCAGCGAAATCTCGAAGTGCGGCTTGATGTATTCGGCCACGCGGAAGGCGCTGCTGTAGGCCTGATCCTTGTAGTTGAAACGAATCTCGTAGCCACCGGCCACGGCGTTATCCGGCAACTGGAAGCGGCCCTGGGTACCGGCCTTGGAATCGAGTTTCAGGTCGAGGTGTTGCAGCTCGGTGCCGGTGGCATCCAGTACGCTGACCGTGACGTCCGCCGCACCCGGCAATACCGAATCCCGCGCATTCTTGAACTCGCGACCGACGATTTTCAGCGATACCCAATCCCCCGGGCGATACAGCGGTCGATCAGTGAACGCGTAGAGTTTGGTGTCGTAGATTTCGCTGTCGTAATAGAAGTTCTCGGAGACGAACACCCCGCCCTCTTCGTCCTCGCCGATCACGAACGAGCGCTCGGGGCTGACGTGTTTCAGACGCAGCAAACCATCGGCATCGGTGGCGCCGCTGCTCATCACGCCGAGGCCGTCAGTCCACAGCACATTGACCTTCGGCACCGAACTGCCTTCGTGTTTGCGCGCAGCCCAGACCAGCAACTCATCACCGGCAATCTTGCTCACCGCCACGGTGTTGGAGACGAAAACCATGGTGGTCGCGCGGTACTTGCCGATCAGCGCTTCGACCAGATACAGGCCCGGTTTCAGCTTGCCCAACGGGATGTACACGTTACCCGGTGCAACGCTGACGAACTCGCTGGAAGACCCGGCCAGATTGACCCCGGCCGGCGGCTGAATCGGTTTGGCCTGCCACAGCGGATAACGGAACTGGCTGACCACCGGCAGACCCGGAATCAGCGCGAATTGCGGCTGTGCGTCGTACGGGGTCGGCGCAGCGATGGCGTTGCCCATCTTCAGTTCCGGCACTTCCTCGGTGACCTGCTTGCGCGATTCGTAGGAGAACGCGCGCTGCATCACCCGCCGCGATTTGCGGTACCAGTTGTCCCACAGGTACGCGAGGGTGTTGGACAGGCCTTCGCCCTTGAACTGACCGTCGCTGACCACGCGGTGCAGGTTCTTCTGACGCTTGAGGAAATCCAGCGGTTTGTCGATGCGATACACGCGAATGTCGGCGCCGCCGTACGGTTCCATGCGGAAGCGCCGGTAGTCGCGGCCCGGCGCTTCGAGACGCACCATCGCCTGCTCGTCGGCGGCGAAACTGCTGTCGGCCAGCAGGAAGAAGCTTTCACCAGAGACCGGCGTGTAGCCGCTCGGCTCCACCGAATCTTCAGCGTTGACGGTCGCCAGTGGCAGCAACAGCGCCAGCAGCAGGGGAATTCGAGCGCAGAGTCGCAGCATGCGGGCACCGGTCATTGGGAGAGAAAGTTCAGTCGATAGACGCCGATGAAGTTGGGGTTGGCTGCGTCGGGTATCCATCGGGTGTCCTTCCATGTCATGAGTTGCTGCAGGCTTGCCGAACGCATGCCGTTGTCAGTGGGGGTGGTCGTGCCGGTGTGATAGGCGATGTAACGGCCCATCCAGATCATCAGGTGCTGGTCGTCACCCTGATCGAAAAACATCAGGTCGCCGGGGCGTGCCTGGGACACGTCACGGCTGACCAGATGGCTGTTGAACTGAATCAGTTTGATCGCGTTGACGTATGGCCCGACCTTGCCGCCGCCCTGCTGCCATTGCTGGGCGAGCTTGCGCTGCTCATCGCTGAGCGTCAGCTCCGGCGGCAGGTAGCGATTGGACAAGCCATTGCTGCGCAGCCATTTGTCGTCGTGGACTTTCAACGCTTCGTTGGCAGCGAAACGCACCAGCCCGGCACAGTCCTGCTGATACCAGCGCGGGCTCGGCCCCTGGCTCAGTTGCTCCTGAGCGATGCGCACGAACCAGGCGCGGAACACCTGGGACTGCGCCGGATCCAGTGCAGGCGCTTCGACGGCTCGGGCGCCGGCGCTGAGTAACAGCGCGAGCAGGCCGAGGCTGCGGATCAGTGTCGTCACAGCGCTTTCCATTCCAGCGGCAGCCATTGCCAGTGGCCGTCAGGCTCGCTGCCTTCGGGCAGGGTCAGCGCGTATTTGCCATAACCGCCGAGGGTGCGCAGTTTCGGGATCAGGTAGGTTTGCGCGGCGTTGTAGAACACCGGCTCCATGTCCTGCGGCAGGCTGTCGAGGGTTTCCTGCTGCATCAGTTGCGCCATCGCATCCGGACCGAAGTAGATCGGCATCAGCACGTCTTTGGGCAGCACGTCGGCCATCGGTGGGAAGCGTTTGTCGAGGGTGCCAATCGCCTTTTCCACCAGTTTGTCGTCGAGGGAAAACAGCAGGGTCGAGTTGTGACGCGCCATGCTGACTTTCATGAACGCCTTGCCGGTGATCGCGTCCGGGTTCTCGGCATCCTTGGCCGGGTACTGGCCAAAATTCGAGCTGACCTGACGCTGCCACACGTGGCTCTGGCCTTCCTGCTTCTCGACCACCGGGAATGCGTGGTACTCAACGTTGTTTTCATACGCGCCGATCATCGAACTGAACAATGCACCCAGTTCACCGTCGATCCGGCCGGTGTCCTCGTTCTTCAGGCTCGCCACCAGCAACGGCGTGTACAGGCGTGAGTCGGCATACCAGCACAGCCCGGCGGCACCGGCGACGTGGGTGATCATGCGTCCGGCCACGGCCTCGTCGGCGCCGAGTTTCACCAGCAATGGTTTCTGCGGTTCGGCCGCCACCGGCAAGGTCACGCAGGCACTGGCGCCCAGCGGCATGGCTTGCCACACCGGTTTGAAATCGAAGTCCGGCTGATTGTCCAGTTCGTCCATGGCCAGAAAGCTGTGCCAGCCCTTGTCGTCCATGTCGAAGCGCAGGCCGGCGAAGTTCGGGATGAAGCGCTGATACCCCATGGCAAGCACGCTGGAGCTCACCGACAGGCGCTGTTTGATTTCCGGCGCTTTCGTTGCCAAACCGAAGGCTTCGGGGAACAGTTTGTCGCCATTGAGCAACGCTGCCAGCGCTTGTGAAGACACGTGGCCCGACTCCTCCGAGGCGCCGTTGTCGGCGTCGTAGTATTTGGCCGGATTGGACAGCACTACCAGCTTGTCGCCGCGCGAAGCGAACAGCAGCGATTTGCTGGCGTTGTAGCTGAGCTGATAGAGCGTCACCTCGTCGCTGCCGACTTTCAGTGTGCCGAACTTGCTCAGTTGCGAGTCATCCAGCGCGACTTTCGCCAGCGGCTCCAGCAGTTTCGCCAGACCGCCGCGATCCATCACCAGCAGGAAATCCTTGAGTCGGCCATCGGCGCCCCGCCACAACGCGACATCGGCTGGCTGATCGAAAAGCTGCTCGATCAGGCTGTCCTGCAGCTTCAGGTCGTGCTCGTAAATGATCCGTCGCAGGCTGCCGATCAGGCCGAGGCGGTCAGCGTGGGTTTCGTAATAGAAGACGAAATCTTCGGTGAGCGTGGCCTTGAGGAACGGCACCGTCAGCAGGTCCTTGGGCAACTGGCTCAGGGAGCGGGTTTCCAGCAGTGCGTCCGGGCGGCTCAGGCCGAGCTTGTCGCTGGCAAGTAGAGCCGCCGGCAACTTGGGCTTGTGCAGCAGCCAGCCGAGACCACCCGCTACCCCGGCCACCAGGACCAGGCCAATCAGCAGCGCCGGCCAGCGCCGGGAAGGTTTGCCGGCAGGTGTCGGGACGGCCGGAGAAGCAGCGTTATCACTCATGTTCACAAAACCCGAAGTTCATCCGTGGAGCGGGATGCTTAATAGTTGAAAGTCTTGACCAGCAGCAGATCACCGATCGCCCGCAGGGGCACGATGAACGTTTCACGTTTTTCGTCGACCGTGTTTTCGTTGAGCACCAGCGTGATTTGCGAGGTGATGACCTCGTTCTGATTGCTGGCCTCCTCGAAGTTATAGCCGCCGTCGCCAAAGTTGCCCCAATAGTTGACGTAAACCAGATAGGTGCCATGCAGCGGCGCGGTCATGGTGAACATTTCCGGGCCGGGGCCATCGACGCCGTCCGGGTCCAGACCGCCGCCGTTGGTCAGCGCCGTGTGGGCGAAAAACGCGTGCTGACCGTCGGGCGTAATGATGTGCAGGTCGAGTTCGGCCTTGGGATCGTCCCAACCCAGCACCACACGGATTTTCGCCGGCGTGCGCAGGTTGTTCGCTTCGTAGAACTGCACGCGCTTGAGCGACTGCCCCTCGGCGCTGCGCACTTCGACACTGTTGGAACCGGCGCCGAACGCATACGGACGGGCAAATCGCCCGTCATCGTCGGTGTACAGATTCAGTGGATTGCCATTGACCGCCAGCGTGTGCGGCCCGCGCTGATTGCCGATGGCCTTGAGCTGGCCCTGGATCATCGTGCGATTGCGCTGGATGCCACGGTCGATTGGCGGCGTCGGATAGGCGACTTGCGGGTTTTCACTGCGATCAAGCAAGCCGTTATAACGCCAGCCACCGGATGGTTCCGACAGCTCGGCAGTCGGCGCCGCCAGCAGCGCAGGCGCGCAAGCCATGCCGATCAGCAACAAAAGAAATGAACGCATGTAGTGCCTCCTGCCATGCCTGAACGAAACCTTGCACCCGATCCTCGGTACTTCACAGCGGTGGAAACTGCGTTTCGTCTGAAAGACCCCGTGACCAGCGGGTCGTAGAAGGCGCGAAGATTAGCGATTCGGCAGTTTTTTAACAATCGGATACATCTGGATTTGCTGTGGGAATCACGCCGTACGGGTGGACTGTGAGCCGAATAGCCGTCATATTCGGCTCACTAAATGAGCCGAATAGCATTTCTATTCGGCTCACGCCCCTATTACAGGCAGTAACCGATGACCACTCAATGGATCTGGCAGCAGCCGGATTGGCCCGACTTCAACTGGCAGGCAGAACGTCTGGCGCCGCTGCTGCGTGAATGCATTCAGGCACAAGGCCAATTGATGGGCATGGCCGGATCCGTGGGCAACTCCCTGAGCGCTCAGACCGAACTCGACGCACTGCTGCAAAACATCGTGACCTCTTCGGCCATTGAGGGTGAGCAGTTGAATGTCGGCTCGGTGCGTTCGTCATTGGCTCGACGCCTGGGGCTGGAATTGTCTGACGGCGATAAAGTCAGCCAACGCAGCGAAGGCCTTGCACAACTGATGCTCGACGCCACGCGGCGCTTCGCCGAACCACTGACGCTGGATCGACTGCTGGAATGGCATCGATGGTTGTTTCCGGATCAGGAAAGCGACTTCAGCGCACGATCAATGCATGTCGGTGCGCTTCGCGGCGAGGAGCCGATGCAGGTAGTTTCCGGTCGTCTCGACCGGCCCACTGTGCATTTCGAGGCCCCTCCGCGCCAAGGTCTCGAGCGACAGGTGGATAAATTTCTCGCCTGGTTCGAGGCCAGCCAGCATCAAACAGCGCTTGATCCTTTGCTACGTGCCGGCATCGCGCATTTCTGGTTTGTCACGCTGCATCCGTTTGATGACGGCAATGGTCGCCTTACTCGCACCCTTACCGATCTGGCGCTGGCGCGAGGTGAAGCCCAGGCGATCCGCTTTTACGCGATGTCGGCCAGCATTCTCGATGACCGCAACGGCTACTACCGAGTGCTCGAGGCCAGCCAAAAGGCCACGCTGGACGTCACCCAATGGCTCACCTGGTTTCTGCAGACTCTTTTACGCAGTCTGCAGCAAGCCATCGCACGGATCGAAAGCGTGCTGGGCAAAACACGCTTCTGGCAGGCACACCGTGAATCCGAACTGTCGGTGGAACAGAGTAAAGTGCTCAATCGCCTGCTCGACGGTGGAGAACGAGGCTTCGAGCACGGCATCAGCGCGGCACAGTATCAAGCGGTGGCCAAGGTCTCGAAAGCCACGGCAACCCGCCATCTGGCGGAACTGCTGGAAAAGGGCTGCCTGCAAAGAATGCCGGGGGGGGGACGGAGTACCCGCTACAAAATCAATTACCCGGGCGATTCCTCAAACTGACCACTGGCATCTGTAGTGAGGGGATAAGGGTCGGCCGCGCCCCGCTCATTTGCCCATAAACCCCCTATCTGCTAGTGTCGCGCCGGTTTAACGTCAACCGGAAATCGCCGCCATGGCCCGCAAAAAAGCTGCACTGGATTTCGAACAGTCCCTCGCCGACCTGCAAACACTGGTCGAGCGTCTGGAGAACGGTGAATTGTCGCTGGAAGACTCGCTGACCGCTTTCGAGCAGGGCATCGGCCTGACCCGTGACTGCCAGGCAGCGCTGGCCCAGGCCGAGCAGAAGGTGCAAGTGCTGCTGGAGCGCGATGGCGAACTCGCCGAGGAACCCTTCGACGCGGAACAGCCAGAATGATTGCGGCGTATTCGGCGACCAGCCAGGCGCGGGTCAATGCGGCACTGGAAATCCTCTTCAAGGCTCCGCTGCCGGAACTGTCGCGCCTGTATGAGGCAATGCACTACAGCGTGATGATCGGCGGCAAACGCGTGCGCCCGCTGCTGGCCTACGCCGCGTGCGAAGCGCTCGGTGGCAAGGCTGAGCAAGCCAACGGCGCGGCCTGCGCGGTGGAGCTGATCCACGCCTATTCGCTGGTGCACGACGATTTGCCGGCGATGGACGACGACGATTTGCGTCGCGGCCAGCCCACCACTCACAAGAAATTCGACGAAGCCTGCGCGATTCTCGCCGGTGACGGCTTGCAGAGCCTGGCCTTTAGCGCCCTGCTCGACCCGCGCCTGAGCAACCTCGACGCTGACATCCGTCTGCAACAGGTCACGGCGCTGGCGCATGCGGCAGGCCCGGCGGGCATGGTCGGCGGTCAGGCCATCGACCTCGGTTCGGTCGGTCTGAAGCTGGATCAGCAAGCACTGGAGCAGATGCACCGGCACAAGACCGGCGCGCTGATCGAAGTCAGCGTCAAACTCGGCGCCCTGGCCAGCGGCCGTGCCGAGCAGGATCAACTCAAAGCCCTGCAGACTTATGCACAGGCCATCGGTCTGGCCTTCCAGGTGCAGGACGACATTCTCGACGTCGAAAGCGATACCGAAACCCTCGGTAAACGCCAGGGCGCCGACATCGCCCGCGACAAACCGACCTACCCGGCCTTGCTGGGGCTGGACGCGGCCAAGGTCTACGCCCTGGAACTGCGCGATCAGGCACTGCACGCGCTGCGACCGTTTGACGCGGCAGCCGAGCCTTTGCGCGACCTGGCCCGGTATATCGTCGAGCGGCGTAACTGAACGCCAACCTGCCAAAAAAGACCAACGCGTGGGCAGGGGGCGATGCATCAGGTAAACTGCCGCATCTTTTATACCTATAACGATTCGCCTGATGCCCACGACGTTTCATGAGATTCCCCGCAAGCGCCCGACCACGCCCCTGCTCGACCGCGCGAACACGCCGGACGGCCTGCGCCGGTTAGGCGAAGCCGAGCTGGAAACCCTGGCCGATGAGTTGCGCCTGGAATTGCTCTACACGGTCGGCCAGACCGGTGGGCATTTCGGTGCCGGCCTGGGCGTCATCGAGCTGACCATCGCGTTGCATTACGTCTTCGACACCCCGGATGACCGGCTGGTGTGGGACGTCGGTCATCAGGCGTATCCGCACAAGATCCTCACCGGTCGCCGCCAGCGCATGGAAACCCTGCGCCAGAAGGACGGCATCGCCGCTTTCCCGCGTCGCGCCGAGAGCGAGTACGACACCTTTGGCGTCGGCCACTCCAGCACCTCGATCAGCGCCGCGCTGGGCATGGCCATTGCCGCCCGCCTGCAAAACAGCGATCGCAAGGCGATTGCGGTGATCGGTGACGGCGCGCTGACCGCCGGCATGGCCTTCGAGGCGCTGAACCATGCGCCGGAAGTCAACGCCAACATGCTGGTGATCCTCAACGACAACGACATGTCGATCTCGCGCAACGTCGGTGGTCTGTCGAATTATCTGGCGAAGATCCTTTCCAGCCGCACTTACGCGAGCATGCGTGAGGGCAGCAAGAAAGTCCTGTCGCGCCTGCCCGGCGCCTGGGAAATCGCCCGTCGCACCGAAGAATACGCCAAAGGCATGCTGGTTCCCGGCACCCTGTTCGAAGAGCTGGGCTGGAACTACATCGGCCCGATCGACGGCCACGACCTGCCAACCCTGATCGCTACCCTGCGCAACATGCGCGATCTGAAAGGCCCGCAGTTCCTGCACATCGTCACCAAGAAAGGCAAAGGCTTCGCCCCGGCGGAAGTCGATCCGATCGGTTACCACGCGATCACCAAGCTCGAACCGCTCGACGCTCCGGCCGCTGCGCCGAAAAAGGCTGGCGGGCCGAAGTATTCGGCGGTGTTCGGCGAATGGCTGTGCGACATGGCGGCGGCTGATCCGCGTCTGGTCGGCATCACCCCGGCGATGAAGGAAGGTTCGGACCTGGTGGCGTTCAGCGAACGTTTCCCGTTGCGCTACTTCGACGTGGCGATTGCCGAACAGCACGCGGTGACGTTCGCCGCCGGCATGGCCTGCGAAGGTGCCAAGCCTGTGGTGGCGATCTACTCGACGTTCCTGCAACGCGGATACGACCAGTTGGTGCATGACGTCGCGGTGCAGAACCTCGACGTGCTGTTCGCCATCGACCGCGCCGGTCTGGTGGGCGAAGACGGCCCGACCCACGCCGGCAGCTTCGATCTGTCCTACCTGCGCTGCATCCCGGGCATGGTCATCATGACCCCGAGCGATGAAAACGAATTGCGCAAGATGCTCACCACCGGCCACCTGTACAACGGCCCGGCGGCCGTGCGTTACCCGCGCGGCACTGGCCCGAACGCGACCATCGACAAGGATCTGGAGCCGATCGAAATCGGCAAGGGCATCGTCCGTCGCCAGGGCAGCAAAGTCGCCCTGCTGGTGTTCGGCGTGCAACTGAGCGAAGCGCTGAAAGTCGCCGAGAAGCTGGATGCGACCGTGGTCGACATGCGCTTCGTCAAGCCGCTGGATGAGGCACTGGTACGCGAAATCGCCGGCAACCACGAATTGCTGGTGACGATCGAAGAGAACGCGGTCATGGGCGGTGCCGGTGGCGCGGTCAGCGAGTTCCTGGCGCGCGAGAACATCCTCAAGTCGATGCTGCATCTGGGCTTGCCGGACATCTACGTCGAGCACGCCAAACCCGCGCAGATGCTGGCCGAGTGCGGGCTGGACGAAGCGGGAATCGAAGCTTCGATTCGTGAGCGTCTGGAACTGCTCAACAAGTAACACGCAATACCCATGTGGGAGCGGGCT
>NZ_JANLOG010000130.1:0-27882 GCF_025466205.1 Pseudomonas sp. 13B_3.2_Bac1 | reverse complement strand
CACAGGGGAACGGTGGATGGGATTACTTGAGGTTACCGCTGAGGAACTGCTTCAGCCGTTCACTCTTCGGATTGCCCAGCACATCTTCCGGCGCACCTTCTTCTTCCACCAGCCCTTGATGCAGAAACAGCACCTGACTCGATACCTTGCGTGCAAAGCTCATTTCGTGGGTGACCATGATCATCGTCCGGCCTTCTTCAGCCAGACCCTGAATCACTCGCAACACCTCACCCACCAGCTCCGGGTCGAGCGCCGAGGTCGGTTCGTCGAACAGCATCACTTCCGGTTCCATCGCCAGCGCCCGGGCAATCGCCACCCGCTGTTGCTGGCCGCCAGAGAGAAACGCCGGGTACTGATCGGCAACCCGTGCGGGCAGGCCGACCTTGTCCAGATAACGGCGGGCGCGGTCTTCGGCTTCCTGCTTGCTGCAACCCAGCACCCGGCGCGGGGCCATGGTGATGTTTTCCAGCACGGTCATGTGGCTCCACAGGTTGAAATGCTGGAACACCATCGCCAGGCGCGTGCGCAGGCGTTGCAGTTCATTCGGGTCGGCGACGTGCATGCCGTGGCGGTCGGTGACCATGCGGATCGCCTGGCCATCGAGGCTCATGGCGCCATCGTTGGGTTGTTCGAGGAAGTTGATGCAGCGCAAAAAGGTGCTTTTGCCCGAGCCGCTGGCGCCGATCAGGCTGATCACGTCGCCGGTTTTGGCCTTGAGCGAAACGCCTTTGAGTACCTGATGGTCGCCATAGCTTTTGTGCAGACCTTCAACAGTCAATTTGTACATGGGACAGACATCCTCAAGGCGAAAGTAGGTAGCCGCTGCGATAGGCTTCGGCGCCCGCCACGTGGGCGATGACCATTCCGGCAGTGGCCATGCGCCGCAGCGAGCGGGCGTACATCACGCCGGCAGCGGTACAGCAAATAGAGGTCACCCGATCAGTGATCGGGTCGATGATTTCGGCAATCTGTTGCCCGGCGTCGAGGTATTGCCCGGCCTGTGCGGTGTACACCAGCAGGCCGCCCACGGGCGTCACCACCGGTTCGACACCCGCCAGTGGCGAGGCGGCGAAGGGCAGCGGCGGCAACGCTGCCGGTTCGCCGACAATCGCGCCGAATTGCACCAGATAGTCGAGCAATGCCTGGCAGTCGCGGCTGGCCATCGGATGATTGACGTCACCCTGGCCGCGCAATTCGACGGTCACCGAAAAGCTGCCCAGCGGAATTGCAAAGTGCTCGCCAAAGCGTTCCTGCAGTTGCCACCACAGCAGGGTGAAGCACTCGTCGAACGACTGGCCGCCGGAATCGGTGGCCAGCAGACTGGCCTGGGCTTCGATGTAACACGCCAGCGGTTCGACCTGCGGCCACGCCTCGGGCGTGGTGTAGAGGTGAACTACCGATTCGAAATCGCAGTGCAGGTCCAGCACCATGTCGGCATCGCAGGCCAGCCGTTGCAGGGTCAGGCGCTGGGATTGCAGTTGCGTGGCGGCGGTCTGGCGGGCGAGGGCATTGCGCAGGCTGGTGCGGATCAGCTCAAGGTTGCGCTGCGGGTCGTCGCCCAGCTTACCCTCGATGTCGTTGCCGATTTCTTCGCTGAGGTCGACGAACCAGCGATTGAAATTCTGCCCGCTCTCCAGTTCGTAGCGGCCCAGCGGCACGTCCATCAGCACTTGTTCAAGGCCGACCGGGTTCGCTATCGGCACCAGCACGATCTGGCTACTCAGGCGCCCGGCGGCTTCCAGCTCCGCCAAGCGCTGCTTGAGATGCCAGGCGACGAGCATGCCGGGCATTTCATCGGCATGCAGCGAGGCCTGGATGTAGATCTTGCCTTGGGCCTGCTCCGGGCCGAAGTGGAAGCTGTGGATCTGTCTTGCGGTCCCCGGTACCGGGGCCAACAGGTCATGGATCTGGTGTCGCATTACAGGTTTTCCTAGTGGGTCGGCCCGAGGAACGCCAGCCATCGGCGTTCGGCGAGGCGGAACAGGCCGACCAGCGCAAAGGTAATGGTCAGGTAGATCAGCGCGGCGATGCCGAACGACTGGAAGGTCAGGTAGGTCGCCGAGTTGGCGTCCCGCGCAACTTTCAGGATGTCGGGGATGGTCGCGGTGAAGGCCACGGTGGTCGAGTGCAGCATCAGGATCACTTCGTTGCTGTAATACGGCAACGAGCGACGCAGCGCCGACGGCATGATCACGTAGGCGTACAGCTTCCAGCCGGTCAGTCCGTAGGCCTTGGCCGCTTCGACTTCGCCATGGTTCATGCTGCGGATCGCTCCGGCGAAAATCTCCGTGGTGTAGGCGCAGGTGTTCAGGGCGAACGCGAGGATCGTGCAGTTCATCGCATCGCGAAAGAAACTGTCGAGCAACGGCTGCGCGCGCACGGCGGCCAGGCTGTAGATCCCGGTGTAGCAGATCAGCAACTGGATGTAGAGCGGCGTGCCCCGGAACAGGTAGGTGTAGAACTGCACCGGCCAGCGCACATAGAAGTGCGAGGACACCCGGGCAATCGACAAAGGGATCGACACCAGAAAGCCAATGAAGATCGAGGCGCTGAGCAGCCACATGGTCATCGCCAGCCCGGTGATGTTGTTGCCGTCGGTATAAAGGAAGGGTTTCCAGTATTCCTGCAGGAGTTCGATCATCGTACGGCCTCCCGGGCACCGGCGGCGTAGCGACGCTCGAGCCAGCGCAGGATGACGTTCGAAGCACTGGTGATCAGCAGATAGATCAAGGCGGCGAGTACCAGGAAGTAGAACAGTTGATAGGTGCTTTTACCGGCGTCCTGCGCGGCTTTGACCAGATCCGCCAAACCGATGATCGACACCAGCGCGGTGGCCTTGAGCATCACCATCCAGTTGTTGCCGATGCCCGGCAAAGCGAAGCGCATCATTTGCGGGAACACCACGAAGCGAAACCGCTGGCCACGCTTGAGGCCGTAGGCGGTGGCCGCTTCGACCTGACCACGCGGTACGGCGAGGATCGCCCCACGGAAGGTTTCGGTGAAATACGCGCCATAGATGAAGCCCAGGGTGATCACCCCGGCGGTGAAAGAGTCGATTTCGATATAGTCCCACTCCATGACGTCGGTCAGGGCCGTCAGCCAGGTTTGCAGGCTGTAGAAGATCAACAGCATCAGCACCAGATCCGGCACTCCGCGAATCAGCGTGGTGTAGAGCTGGGCAGGCAGGCGCAGCAGTTTCGATTTTGACAGTTTGGCACTGGCGCCCAGGAGGCCGAGCAACACGGCCACCAGTAGCGACAACGCCGACAATTTGATGGTCATCCAGGTGCCTTCCAACAGCAACGGGCCGAAACCCTTGAGGCTGAAGGCGGAGAGCCCCAGATTTTGTAAGAGGTTTTCGAACATAAATCAGCAACCTGAGCGGATGGAAAAGGCGCCCATCGAGTGATGGGCGCCAGGGCATTATTTACCGCTGTACAGATTCAGATCGCCAAAGTGTTTCTTTTGAATCTCGGCGTATTTGCCGTCATCGTGTAACGCTTTGATACCTTTATCTAAAAGCGCCTTCAGCTCTTTGTTACCTTTCTTAATACCGACAGCGGTTTTGGCTGGCAGCAATTCGCTGTCGACCGGCTTGCTGACTTCATAGTTGGCGCCATCCGGCGACTTCAAAAAGCCCAGTTCGGCTTGCAGCATGTCCTGGATCGAGGCGTCCAGACGGCCGTTTTTCAGGTCGGCGTAGACCTGATCCTGGTTGGCGTAAGCCTGGATTTTCACCCCGGCCTTCTCCAGTACAGCCTTGGCATAGGCTTCCTGGATGGTGCCTTGCTCGTAACCGACCGACTTGCCCTTGAGGGAAGCGACGTCATCGCTCAGGCCGGAACCCTTCTTGAACACGTAGGAAGTCGGGCCGGAAAACAGCTCGCTGGAGAAATCGATCGCCTTTTCACGGGCCGGGGTCACGGTCATCGACGAGATCACACCGTCGAATTTGTTGGCGTTGAGGCCCGGAATCATGCCGTCGAAGTCGCTTTCAACCCATTTGCACTTGACCTTCAGCTCGGCGCAGATCGCGTTGCCCAGGTCGATGTCGAAGCCCACCAGGCTGCCGTCGGCCGCTTTCGACTCGAACGGTGCGTAGGAAGGATCAACGCCAAAACGCAGCTCTTTGTATTCCTTGGCCAGCGCGGAGCCGGCGGCCATGCACAACGCCAGTGCAGAAAGGGTCAGCAATGCTTTTTTCATTATTCAATCCCTAAGAACCAATATGAGCGCTTGTGGCGCAGAATTATTGTTACTGCAACGCGTACGACCTATAGAAAGTAGCAATTTCCGAACCAGAGTCCCGAACAAGTGTTTTAAAAGGTTGGGGCAGGGGAAGGCGAGAGGGATTGGTGCACGGAAATGGGCGGCTGTTGAGCGCTGCACCAAGTTGGGTCGATGCACGTATTTTTAAGGGATGGAATGAGCCGTTGTGGCGAGGGAGCTTGCTCCCGCTGGAGGGCGAAGCACTCCCCTGGATTTTTCAGACAGGCCGTCTTTTTGCGACTGCTGCGCAGTCGAGCGGGAGCAAGCTCCCTCGCCACAGGGCGTTCATCCAGTTAAATGTGATCGGTGTCCCCGGAAACCGGGTCAGGCCAGCAAATCCTGCAGCGTCGCCAGGCTGTCGGCCTCATCCACCGTCTTGTCCTGCCGCCAGCGCAGCATTCGCGGAAAGCGCACGGCAATCCCGCTCTTGTGCCGTCGCGACAGGGCGATGCCTTCGAAACCCAGTTCGAACACCAGACTCGGCTTGACGCTGCTGACCGGGCCGAATTTTTCCACGGTGGTCTTGCGCACGATGCTGTCGACCTGGCGCATTTCCTCGTCGGTCAGCCCCGAATAGGCCTTGGCGAACGGCACCAGCGCTCGTTGGCTGGATTCTGGCGGGCCGTCCCACACGGCGAAGGTGTAATCGCTGTACAGACTGGCGCGCCGGCCATGTCCGCGCTGGGCGTAGATCAACACCGCATCGACGCTGAACGGGTCAACCTTCCACTTCCACCACACGCCCATGTCCTTGGTCCGGCCCACGCCATACAGGGCGTCGCGGGCCTTGAGCATCATGCCCTCGACCCCCAGTCGCCGCGAGGCTTCACGCTGACGGGCGAGGTCGAACCAGTCGCTGCCGGTCAGAATCGGCGAGGGCAGTAACACCGGGTTGTTACCGTGGGCGATGACTTGTTCCAGTTGCGCCCGCCGTTCGGCCTGCGGACGGTTGCGCCAGTCCTCGCCCTGCCACTCCAGCAAGTCGTAGGCGAGCACCACCACCGGCACTTCTTCGAGGATTTTCTTGTCGAGGGTTTTGCGCCCGATGCGTTGCTGCAGCAGGGCGAACGGTTGCACCGCCGGCGGTGCGCTCGATTGCGGATCGAAGGCGTCTTCGGTGCTCGGATGAGTGCTTTTCCAGACAACGATCTCTCCGTCGATCACCGTGCCGTCGGGTAACGCGTGAACCAGTGTGTCGAACTCGGGAAAGCGCTCGGTCACCAGTTCTTCACCCCGCGACCAGACCCACAGCCGACCCTCGCGCTTGACCACCTGCGCGCGGATGCCATCCCACTTCCATTCCACCTGCCAGTTGCTCGGCGGCCCCAATAGCCCTTCAAATTCCTCGACCGGTTGCGACAAGGCGTGGGCGAGGAAGAATGGGTAGGGCTGGCCGCCGCGCTGGGCGTGTTCGTCGGCGGACTCCGGCGCGATCAGTTTCAGGTAGCTGGCCGCATTCGGCCGGTTCGACAGGTCGGTGTAACCCACCAGCCGTTGGGCCACGCGTTTGCTGTCGAGGCCGGCCATCGACGCCAGTGCGCGGGTGACCAGCAGTTTCGACACGCCAACGCGGAAGCTGCCGGTGATCAGCTTGATGCACAACATCAGGCTCGGCCGATCCAGTTGCGCCCACAGGGCGGGCAGTTGGCGGGCGAGGTATTCCGGGGTTTCACCGCGCAGCGGCAGCAGCTTGTCTTCGATCCATTCGGCGAGGCCCGCCGCGGAGCTGTGCGAATTTTCCGGCAGCACCAGGGAAATGGTTTCCGCCAGATCGCCGACGGACTGATAACTTTCCTCGAACAGCCACGGTTGCAGCCCAGATACCTCCACCGCCAGTTCGCGCAGGATGCGCACCGGCACCAATTGCCGTGGGCGCCCGCCGGACAAAAAGTACACCGCCCACGCCGCGTCCTGCGGTGCAGCCTGGGCGAAGTAACTTTGCATCGCCGCCAGTTTGGCGTTGCTGGACGTGGTGGCGTCGAGTTCGGCGTACAACTCGGCGAAGGCTTTCATGCTTGCACCTCGGCGATGGCAGGTTCGGCGTCGATGTTTTCCTCTTCGTCGTCGCCGTACTCGGTGTTGAAACCCTGCGCGTCCAGGCCTTGTTCACGCAGATGGCGCACCAGCACGCCGATCGAACCGTGGGTGACCATCACGCGCTCGGCGCCGGTCTGTTCAATGGCCCAGAGCAGGCCCGGCCAGTCGGCGTGGTCCGACAGCACAAAGCCGCGATCCACCCCACGACGCCGACGGGTGCCGCGCAGGCGCATCCAGCCGCTGGCGAAGGCATCACTGAAATCACCGAAACGGCGCATCCAGGTGCTGCCACCGGCCGAGGGCGGGGCGATCACCAGCGCCTGACGCATGATCGGGTCGGACTTTTTGATGTCGCCAGCGTAGATCGTCGGCGGCAAGTAAACGCCGGCCTCGCGGTAGACCCGGTTCAGCGGCTCGACCGCGCCGTGGCTGAGGATCGGGCCGAGGCTGGCGTCGATGCCGTGCAGGATCCGCTGGGCTTTGCCGAACGAATAACAGAGCAGCACGCTGGCCTTGCCCGCCGCGATGTTCGCCTGCCACCACTGATTGATCTCGCTGAACACCTGCGCCTGCGGCTGCCAGCGGTAGATCGGCAGGCCGAACGTCGATTCGGTGATGAAGGTGTGGCAGCGCACCGGTTCGAACGGTGCGCAGGTGCCATCGGGTTCGATCTTGTAATCCCCCGACGCGACCCAGACTTCACCGCCGTATTCCAGACGCACCTGGGCCGAACCGAGCACATGCCCGGCGGGATGGAAACTCAAGGTCACCCCGTGGTGGGTCAACCGCTGGCCGTAGGCGAGGGTTTGCAGGCTGATGTCCTGACCCAGACGCGCACGCAAAATCCCTTCGCTGGCGCTGCTGGCAAGGTAGTGCTGATTGCCGTTACGGGCGTGATCGCCGTGGGCATGGGTGATCACCGAGCGCTCGACCGGGCGCCACGGGTCAATATAGAAGTCCCCGGCCGGGCAATACAAACCTTCGGGGCGGGCGATAACAAGGTCCATGTCGTTACCAGAATGGAGGGCTTGTTAGCTAAGAGGTTGGCGCGAGTCCGGAAGTTCTATCGATTATTTCCCAGGCGATGCAAAACCAATGTGGGAGCGGGCTTGCTCGCGAATGCAGTGTGTCAGGCAATACAAAATCGCCTGACACGACGCCTTCGCGAGCAAGCCCGCTCCCACAGGGAGGGATTGCGTTTATTTGCCCGGAGTCAGGGTTAAACGCGTCTTGCCATACACCCGGTCAAAGTTCTGCGGCTGCATCGGCAAGCCGATGTACTGACCCTTGAGCCACGCATCGATGCCGTTGAGGTAGTTCGGGCTCGCGGGGTTGCCGGACTGGCCGGTGCCGTTCTGGCCCATCAGCGGCTCGCTCTGGCTGAAGTCGACGATGAAACGCATCGACGGTGCCCGCGTGGTGTTGAAGTCCTTGCCCCAGGCAAACGCCGCGGTATTGAGCGTGGTGTGATCGCCGCCGGCTGCCAGCGGCCCGCGAACGGTCTGGCCGTTGGCGTTTTTCCACGTGTAGCCATGCAGTTTGCCCCACTGCCAGGCCTTGTGATCGCCACCCAACTGGCTGTCGCCAGCGTTGATCGCGGCAGCCAGACTGCGCGCCAGAATCTGTGCCTTGTCTTCTTTTTGCGGTGTGCGGATGTCATCCCAGAACGGGCTGTCTTCACGCCCCAGCAGGTGATCGGCCTGCGCCGAATAGGACAAGTCGCCATTGGCGATAAAGGCTTTCCACGCCGGGCTGGACTCGGGGCCAAGTTCGTCGAGGAAGATCTGCTTCATGCTTTCTTGCAGAAACAACTCGTAGATCGCAGCATCCGCCGACGTCGGGCTGAGCTTGCCGTCGAACGCCATCAATCGGGTCAAGGCCTCGCGAGCCTTGCTGCGATCGGCTTCCGGCAGGGCGTCAATCGCCTGTTTCAGCGGCTGTTTCATACCCGGCGCTTCGAACATTTTTTTCAGCTTGGCGGCAAACGTCGTGGTCTGGTCGTACTGCATGGCGATCACGCTACGACCGTCCTGTTTGCCATTGCCGGCCAGTTCCGCCAGACGTTCGCCGCGCTCCGGCGCCGCCCAGGAGTTTGACAGTTGCATGCCGTAGCCATGGGGAATGACCCGCTGGTTGGCGGTGCCGAGCCAGCCCTGGGTCGGGTCCTGATCGTACGGGTGCAGCATCGGGTCGGCGTAACCGTCCCAGTCGTAGCGACCTTCCCAGCCCGGCGATGGCAGCAGGCCTTCGCCTTCACGACGGTTGGGGAATCGCCCGGTAACTTGCCAGCCGATGTTGCTGGCGTCGGCGAATACCATGTTCAGGGCGATGGCGCGGATCTCGCGACTGGCGTCCGAGGCGCGTTCAACGTTCTGTGCGCGGGTCAGGTCAAAAAACGCGTCCAGCGATTTGTCGTCGGTGAAGCTCGGTGTTTGCAGGGCCAGGCCAAAACCGTTGCCTTGTGCTGCCTGGGCACTGTTGAGCAGCGCGCCGTGGCGGGTTTCGTACACCGCTTCGCGAATCGGCCGCTGGCCTTTGACGAAATAGGTTTCGTTGCGCACGCCCAGCGGTTGCCACTTGCCGTTGACCTCATAGGTCAGGCTGTTGCCCTGACGGCGGATCTTTTCCAGGAACAGGTCCTGGTTGTCGCCGAGCACGCTGGTGGCGCTCCACGCGACTTTGCCGTTGAAACCGCCGAGGATCATCGGCAGACCGGCGACGGTGACACCGGCAGCCTGATATTTCGGCGCGCGGATCTGCACGAAGCTCCACAGCGACGGTGCCGCCAGTGGGCCATGGCTGTCGCTGGCCAGAATGCTCTTGCCGCTGCGGCTGCGTTGCGGGGCGATCGCCCAGTTGTTCGACGTGCTGGCGCCCAGCAGATTCATCGCTGCCAACTGCTGGCTGGCATTGCTCAGCTCGGTGAGACCGGGGATCTGCCCGTTGAGCTTGAGGCCTTGCAGCTTGTCGGCCTCGGCCAGTGGCAGATTTTCATCGGGTGCGGACGGGGTCAGCCAGGCGAGTTTGTCGCTGGTCACGGTTTGCGCCAGCACCAGCGATGAGATCTCTTCCGGCAGGTTGGCCGACTGGCTGAAGTTCAGCAGCGCGAAGATCAGCGCCGAATCTTCCGGTTTCCAGTATTCCGGCTTGTAGCCACTGGAGGCGAGGTCGCCCGGCAACTTGTCGGCGTAGCGGAACAGGTAGGCGTTGACGCCTCGTGCATAGACTTCAAAGAAGCGCTGGAGCCGTGGCGACGAAGCCTTGTAAAGCTCGGCGGCGCTTTTCTTCAGGTTGACCGCACGCATGTAGCGGTCGGCATCGAGCATCGACGGCCCGGACATTTCCGCCAGACGTCCCTGAGCCAGCAGGCGCAGGGTGACCATCTGGTTGATGCGGTCGCTGGCATGAACATAGCCGAGACTGAACAGTGCGTCGTGGAAACTGTTGCTCTCGATCAACGGCATGCCTTGGGCATTGCGTCGCACCGAAACATTCTGCGCCAGGCCCTTGAGCGGTTGCACGCCGGAGGTGGGCGGGAGGGTGTCCTGAGCGTTCCAGGTCTGGCAACCGGACAGGCTCAAGACACCGGTCACTGCTGCGGCAACGCCGAACCGGGGAAGAAAATGTGTAAGGGCTGGCGAGGCCATGGCAAAGCTCCTGCGGGGGGTAGAGGCTGGGGGCGCAATAAAGCCGCTACGTTAGTGAGCAGGAGGTGGCCGCGCAAGCGGGGGCAGGGGTTATTTGTGTATTTCTGTCGAATGGAAAAGATCCCAGCCTGCGGCAACGCCTGCATTGGATTGAGTACACCGTGCAGGAGCTGCCGAAGGCTGCGATCTTTTGCGCTTCAATCAGGCTTTCGGCGGGTTGATCTGCTGCACCAAGGCATACGCCTGCACCGTCGCCGGACGCTCCTTGATCCGGTTGAACCAGCGCAACACGTGCGGGAAGTCTTCAAGGTTCTGACTCTGCCACTTGTGCGAGACGATCCACGGGTAGATCGCCATGTCGGCGATGCTGTATTCGCTGCCAGCGACGAATTCGTGATCGGCCAGTTGCTTGTTCAACACGCCGTAGAGGCGCGCGGTTTCGTCGATGTAGCGTTTGATCGCGTAGGGGATTTTTTCCGCGGCGAACTGGCTGAAGTGATGATTCTGCCCGGCCATCGGCCCCAGGCCGCCCATCTGCCAAAACAACCATTGCAACGCGGTTTGCCGGCCGCGCAGGTCTTTGGGCAGGAATTTGCCGGTCTTCTCCGCCAGATACAGCAGGATCGCTCCGGACTCGAACAGCGACAGCGGCTCACCGCCATCGGCCGGTTCGTGGTCGACGATCGCCGGAATCCGATTGTTCGGCGCGATCTTCAGAAAGTGTGGCTGAAACTGCTCGCCCTGGCTGATGTTGATCGGATGCACCTTGTAAGGCAGGCCAGCCTCCTCGAGGAACAGCGAAATTTTGTGGCCGTTGGGGGTGGTCCAGTAATACAGATCGATCATTGCAAACTCCAGATCAACAATTGGCTTGGTTGCGTAGAGCAAACGCCGGCAGCAGGTGGTCCCGTGTGTTCGATAGCTTGCTTAATAATTGCAGGTGATGCTGAACTGCGGAAAATTCAATGACCCCCGTGAGAAAAATCGCCATGGAGCTGAAGGCCAACGCGGCACTGATCATCATCGACCAGCAACAAGGCATTCTGGAACCGCGCCTGGGGCGGCGGAATAATCCGCAGGCCGAAGAACGCATGCTCGACTTGCTGGGGGCATGGCGCAGCCGCGGGCGACCGGTGATTCATGTGCAGCATCTGTCGCATTCGCCGGATTCGGTGTTCTGGCCCGAACAACCGGGGGTGGAGTTTCAGCCACGGTTTGCGCCGCAGCAAGGCGAGTGGCTGATCCAGAAACGTGTGCCGGATGCGTTTTGTGCCACAGGGCTGGAGGCGCAGTTGCGTGAGGCGGGGATCGCTCAGTTGATCATCGTTGGCGTGGCCACCAACAATTCGGTGGAATCCACGGCGCGCACGGCGGGCAATCTGGGATTTGAGGCGTGGGTCGCGGAGGATGCGTGTTTCACCTTCGACAAGGCCGATTACTTCGGCACACCGCGCTCAGCCGAAGAGGTGCACGGGATGTCGCTGGGGAATTTGCAGGGGGAGTATGCGACGGTGGTCAGTGCGAAGCAGATTCTGGCGGCTGTCTGAACAGTTTGGGGTGAATGTGCCGGCCCTTTCGCGAGCAAGCCCGCTCCCACATTCGACCGCGTTCAGTCAGCAGGAATGCGGTCGAATGTGGGAGCGGGCTTGCTCGCGAAGGCGGCTTGTCAGGCGAAGAAGGACTTCACCTGAAACATCAAGCGCCGTGGCACTTCTTGAATTTCTTGCCGTTGCCGCACGGGCAAGGGTCGTTGCGGCCGACGTCTTTCAGGGCGTTGCGCACCGGTTCCTGGTGAGCGTGGCCGCAGTTCGGGCCGTGGACATGGCCATGGTCGTGATCGTGATGATGGTCATGATCGTGGTTGCAGTCAGGGCCATGGACGTGAGGTTGCTGAGTCATCGGTTGTGCTCCGGAATTAAATCGGCGGGGATTATCACGCCATTGCGCTCCAGGTGCACGTAGTGGGCGATGAATAAACCGGTTTCCATCTCGCCCTGCAGTTGATAAGGCACCTGCTGGTGCGGACTCTTGAGCATTTTCACCACGTCCTTCACTCGTGGCCACAGGTTGGTGCGGATCGGTATCCGGTAGAACGCGCTGCTTTTGGGGGGCACGGTGATCCAGTGTTCATGCTCGCCTTCGGCCAGCAACAGGTCTGCCAGATGAATGCGATATTCCATACCGCGCACGGTCAGGTCGCTGTCGTTGGGGTTGTCGATCCGAAAGTGCAGGATGAATTTCTGTTCGAGCAACTTGGCCCGCACCACCTCGACTTTCACCAGGTGCACGGCGGGGTCGACGCTGTCGTCGCTGAACCACGAGGCGCAACCGCCGAGGTTCAGCAACAGCATCAACGTGAAGAACTGGAATGTGCGCCAACGACCGAGCATGGTTGAACTCCCTTTGCAGCCAGTCTAGACGCTAAAAAAATTGCAGGCCTATGCGCCGAAATACCCTGCACAGCACTTCTTGAACTTCTGCCCGCTGGCACACGGGCAACTGTCATTGCGCCCCAGCTTCAACTGCACGGTCGGGTCGATGAAGTACCAGCGCCCGCTGTTTTGCACGAAAGATGAGCGCTCGCGGTGGCTGTGTTCGCCCTGGCTGTCGTGCCAGCGCGCGGTGAAGGTGACGAAGGCGTGCTCGGGCTGGCCGCCGAACACTTCCGAGCTTTCGACCTCAAGACCGAGCCAGGTGCTTTGCGCGCTCCAGGCACTGATCGACTGGCGATCCAGACCCGCCTGCTGGGCGGGCAGGGTGGTGGCCACCAGATAATCGATCAGCCCCAGCACATAGGCGCTGTAGCGCGAACGCATCAGGGCTTCGGCGCACGGCGCGGGATGGCCTTCGTGATAGTGACCGCAGCAGGCCTCCAGCAGGTTGCCGCTGCCGCACGGGCAAATGGCTGTACTCATTGCATTACCACCAGTATTTCCCGAAGTTTTCCGGATTGGCCCAGAACCGCGAGTTGAGCCAGTCGGGGACTTGTTTGTAGTCAAGCAGATCGTAGGTGAACAGGGTCAGTACCTGCTCGTCACGCTGAAAACGTTCGCTGGCTTGCAGCGCCAGTGAATAGAAATCGGTCTCCTGCCAGCCGCTGGCCGGCAGGTCTGCCAGCACGGCGATGCGGCTGGCATTGAGGTTGCGGATCCCGCCCAGCAGATTCAGGCCGTCACGCTTGGGCAGATGCTCCAGGCAATCGACCACCAGCGCCAGATCGAAGCGCCGTGCCGCGAGTTCGGCGGGCAACGCACCGGGTGCGGCGTGGGCCACGCAGGTGTCCGGATGTGCCTGCTTGAACGCGGCGAGCGCCGGAAATTCGCTGGCACCGATCAGCAGCAGACGCGCCGGTGCATAGCGATCCAGTAAAGCGGCCAGCGCCTGTTGCGGCGTGCGCGAAGAAATGGCGACGTTCATCGAAGCTCCTCAATCAGATCGCCAAGACTAGCGCGCCAGACGGATCCGGCCTAGACCCCGTTTTGTCGCGTATGGCAAAAGTGCCAAATCCCTGTGAACACGGTCCCAAATGACGCTGGCCTATTGCTGGCGGAGATTAAAACTCCGGTCTTTACTCCGTGAATCGGTTCTAAGCCGATCCCTCAGGAGAAAACCAGATGAGCATAGTTCGGACAGCGTTACCTTTGATTCTGCTAACCAGTGTGTTGACTGGTTGCGCAGGTTTGCAGAAAACCGACTGGCCGACCTGTGCGGCGGTCGGCGGTGTGGTCGGTGCGGGCCTCGGCGCGACGGAAAGTTCGGCGTGGGCCGGCTACGGCGCACTGTTGGTCGGCGGTACGGCAGCCGCCTATTGCTGGGTACACGGTGATGGCGACGAAGACGGTGATGGTGTGCCGGACAGTCGCGACAAGTGCCCGCACACCCCTCGAGGCGTGCAGGTCGATGCTGACGGCTGCCCTCCACCGGCCCCTGCGCCAGTGGTAGAAGAGGCGGTCATTGTCAGGGAAGAAACCATCGTTATTCGTGATGTGCACTTCCAGTTCGACAAAGCCACCCTGACCGGTGCCGACAAACAGGTTCTGGACAAAGTCGCCACGCGCCTGAAACAAGAGTCGTCCACGGCGCAACTGACCGTGACCGGCCACACCGACAGCGTCGGCAGCGATGCCTACAACAAGAAACTGTCGGATCGTCGCGCGCACTCGGTGGTGGAATACCTGATTTCGCAAGGTGTGCCGCGTGCCAGCTTCGTCTCGGTATCGGGCATGGGTGAAAGCCAGCCAGTGGCGGATAACAAAACCGCTGACGGCCGTGCACAAAACCGTCGTACCGAAATCAAAATCGTCCGCTAGCCCCTCTCGCATCCGCGGCTTGTGCAGTCGCGGATGCGGGTCTTTACTCCTGTGTAACCGGTATGGGCCGGTGACACAGGAGCTTTCACAATGACTGTTTTCTCAAGGTCCGTCTTGCCGGTGCTGCTGCTGGGCAGCTTGCTCACCGGTTGCGCCACTCATAGCGATGGCGATGCCCCGCTCAATCAACGTACATGGCCGATCTGCAGCCTCATTGGCGGCTTGGTCGGCGGTGGGCTCGGCGCGATTGAAAGTGGCGGCTGGGCCGGTGGCGGCGCAGCGCTGGGGATTCTGACTGGCGGACTGATCTGTTACGCCCAGGATGGCGATGAAGACGGCGATGGCGTGTTCGACCGTCGTGATCGTTGCCCGGACACACCGCCCAATACGCCGGTCGATCACCGTGGTTGCCCGTTGCCGCAATATCCTGTGACCGAAAAACCTGCGGAGCCTGTAGCGCCGCAAACCGAAGTCATCACCCTCAGCGATGCCGGCAATGTGTTGTTCGATTTCGACAAATCGGATCTGACCCCGGCAGCCAAAGCCCAGCTCGATACGCTGATGGACAAATTGCGCAACGCCGACGTGGTGAGCATCAAGGTTATCGGGCATACCGACAGCAAAGGTTCGGACGCCTATAACCAGGCGCTTTCCGAACGCCGCGCGAGCAGTGTTGCCGCCTACTTGCTGAGCCAGGGTCTGGCGCCGAACAAACTGACCAGTGAGGGACGCGGCGAGAGTGAGCCGGTGGCTGACAATGCGACCGAAGAAGGACGGGCGAAAAACCGTCGGGTCGAGTTGCATATCAATCGCTGAGACTTGTCTGTAGTCCGCAGGCTAGAGCTGCCGGGCGACGATCATCGTCGAACCGGCAGCGATCCGACGACTGACAAAAGTTTTTTCTTTTGCCCCTCTGGCTTATCCCCCGTGTAAGCCGTTACTGTGCGCCCAAAGAATAATTCCGACACGGGGGAGCGTATGAAGGTTTTCTGGGGGCTGGGGCGTTTGCTGACCCTGCTGTTCTGGTGCGTGGTAGTGCTCAATCTGCTGATGCCGTTTGTGCATCCGCTGCATCTGCTGGTCAATCTGGCCGGCGGCTTGTTGCTGGCGCTGCATGTGCTGGAGTTGCTGTTCTCTCGCCTCGAGGGGCGTGCCAACCCGTGGCGTGACCGTCTGCTGATCCTGCTGTTTGGCGTTTTCCACCTGCAAACCATCCCGGCCCCGGCCGCTCCGGAGGCTTCTTCCCATGCGTAAACTTTGCCTGCTCGCTGCATTCATCAGTCCCTTGGCCTGCGCCCAGGTGGTCAGTGTCGAAACCAATTCCCTGATGCGCCTGCCCAACACCGCCAGCACCTTGCAGCTGGAAAAACTCGACGTCGCCGATTACGGCACTTTGCTGATTCCTGCCAATGTGACCGAACTGACCGTCGGCGAACTGCGCCTGGGCCATGAAGCACGCATCGCGATCGTCCCGAGTGAACAGGCGCTGGACATGAAAGTCATTCGCGCCGAACTGAGCGAAGGCAGCCTGATCACCGCACGCGGGGCACCGGGGACCTATGAAAAAGCCGCCCGTGCCGGGCGTAATCTGAATCTGCAGTTCAAGGCGTTGACCGCACCCAAGCTGTTTGTCGATGCCCGCGGCGGTACCGGTGCACCAGGTTTCGTCGGCCTGGATGGCGGCAACGGTGAAGATCCGGGCTGCACCTGGGGCGAAGCCGGACACGGTTTTGATGGCAGCAATGGCAGCGACGGCCAACCCGGTGCTCCGGGTGCGCTGGTGCGCCTGGAAGTGCCCCGCGAGTTTCCGGCCGAGCTGATCAAAGTCGACGTCGCGGGCGGCGCCGGTGGTCCGGCGGGTGTCGGCGGCAAGGCCGGCCAGGGCGGCAAGTCCAAGGGTTGCCTGGTGTATCGCGCTGATGGCGGCAAGAACGGCAAGGCCGGGGCTGATGGTCAGCCAGGGCCGGTGGGGGCGGCGGGTGCGGTGACCGTGCAACGCCTCTAAAACAGCGTATTTCTTAATTGTGGTGAGGGGATTTATCCCCGATGGGCTGCGAAGCAGCCCACTCCAGATACCGCGTTTCATCAGATTGAACGCGCCAGCTGATTTGGGGCTGCTGCGCAGCCCGGCGGGAGCAAGCTCCCTCGCCACAAAAAAGTGCAGGTTGTCAGCGGGTCAGAACATCGGCCGCGCCGCGGCAATTGCCACCAGCACCAACCCGACTATCAGATTGATCCCCACCACCCGGCGAATCCGCCCCAGCACCGCCGCACCCGCGGGCCAGTCTTTCGCCTCCACCGCTTTGCGCAACTCCGGCAGCATCAGGCCCTGAATCCGGATAAACAGCGCCGTCATTACCACATACAGCCCGATCATCACTTGCACATATTTAGGCGCGGTCTCGAAGCCGATGTGCTGCAAATGCAACATGCCGACGCCGCTGATCGGCAACAAGGTCACCGCGACCCAGACCCAGCGGAAAAAGCCTTGAAACACTTCCACCCACAAGGTCAGGCGGGCGGGGCCGTCGAGCGCCTTCACCGCCGCCGGGCGCAGGACCATCCAGGCGAAAAACATGCCGCCGACCCAGACCAGGGCGGACAGGACATGCAGCGGATAAACGAGGCTAAAAGGTGTCATTGGGGTACTCCGGTCTGCGCGGGATTGATTAGCGAGGTATGATAGCCGCCAACTCGAACCACTGAAAATTTATCCAGCGTTTTTGCGCCCGACATCTAATGATCAGCACTGAACTCAAAACCACGATCCAGGGCGCCTATTCGCGTTTTCTTGAAGCCAAAAGCCTCAAACCGCGTTATGGCCAGCGCCTGATGATCGCTGAAATCGCCAAAGTCCTCGGGGATATCGATACCGACGACGAAGGCCGGCGCAGTGGCGACCCGGCGATTGTCGCGGTGGAAGCCGGCACCGGTACCGGCAAGACCGTGGCCTACAGCCTGGCGGCAATCCCCACCGCGAAGCTGGCCGGCAAGCGCCTGGTGATCGCTACCGCGACCGTGGCCCTGCAAGAGCAGATCGTCTACAAGGATTTGCCCGACCTGATGCGCAACAGCGGGCTGAACTTCAGTTTCGCGCTGGCCAAGGGCCGTGGCCGCTACATGTGCCTGTCCAAGCTCGACATGCTGCTACAGGAAGGCCACGCGCAAACCGCCACCGCCCAGCTGTTCGAAGAAGAAGGCTTCAAGATCGAGGTCGACGAGGCCAGTCAGAAGCTGTTCACCAGCATGATCGAGAAGCTTGCCGGCAATAAGTGGGACGGCGACCGCGACAGCTGGCCCAACGCGCTGGAAGACGCCGACTGGGCGCGCCTGACCACCGATCACAGTCAGTGCACCAACCGTCATTGCCCGAACTTCGGCCAGTGCGCGTTCTACAAGGCGCGCGAAGGCATGGGCAAAGTCGACGTGATCGTCACCAACCACGATATGGTGCTGGCCGACCTGGCCCTCGGCGGCGGTGCGGTGCTGCCCGATCCGCGCGACACCATTTATGTGTTCGACGAAGGCCACCACCTGCCGGACAAGGCCATCGGCCACTTCGCCCACTACACGCGCCTGCGTTCCACCGCCGACTGGCTGGAAACCACCGCGAAGAACCTCACCAAACTGCTGGCCCAGCATCCGTTGCCGGGGGATCTCGGCAAGCTGATCGAGCAGGTGCCGGAGCTGGCGCGGGAGATCAAGACCCAGCAGCAGTTCATGTTCACCGCGTGCGAGCAGATCGCCGATTTCAAGCCCGGCGAAGACGTCGAAGGTCGCGAGCGGCCACGCCATCGTTTCGTCGGCGGGGTGATTCCCGAGCACATGCGCGAGATGGGCATCGAGCTGAAGAAGGGCTACTCGCGGCTCAACGATCTGTTCACCCGTCTGACCGACCTGCTCAAGGAAGGCATGGACGGCGAGGTAAACATCGGCATTGCCAGCAATCAGGCCGAAGAGTGGTATCCGCTGTTCGGCAGCCTGTTGTCCCGGGCTTCGGGCAACTGGGAACTGTGGACTGCATTTACCGCCGAAGACCCGGAAGACAGCCCGCCGATGGCGCGCTGGCTGACACTGGCCGAAAGCGGTTCGCTGTTCGATATCGAGGTCAACGCCAGCCCGATTCTCGCTGCAGAAACCTTGCGTCGCAGCCTGTGGAACGTGGCTTACGGCTGCCTGGTGACCTCGGCAACCTTGACGGCACTGGGCACCTTCGACCGTTTCCGCATGCGCGCCGGTCTGCCGAAAAAAGCGGTCACTGCCGTGGTGCCGAGCCCGTTCCATCATGCCGACGCCGGCGTACTGCGGGTGCCGGATCTGAAGGCAGACCCACGCGACGCCGCGGCTCACACCGCCGCGATCATCCGCGAATTGCCGGATCTGGTCGAAGGCTCGCGCGGCACGCTGGTGCTGTTCTCCTCGCGCAAACAGATGCAGGACGTGTTCGATGGCCTCGACCGCGACTGGCGCAAGCAAGTGTTCATTCAAGGCAACCTGTCGAAACAGGAAACCCTGAACAAGCACAAGGCGCGGGTCGATGGCGGTGATTCCAGCGTGCTGTTCGGCCTTGCCAGTTTCGCCGAAGGGGTGGACTTGCCGGGTGCGTACTGCGAGCACGTGGTGATCGCCAAGATCCCGTTCTCGGTGCCGGACGATCCGGTCGAGGCGGCGCTGTCGGAGTGGATCGAGGCCCGTGGCGGCAATCCGTTCATGGAAATCTCGGTGCCCGATGCGTCCTTGAAACTGGTCCAGGCCTGCGGGCGTCTGCTGCGTACCGAAGAAGACCGCGGCACCATCACTTTGCTCGATCGGCGACTGGTCACCCAGCGCTACGGCAAGGCGATTCTCAATGCGTTGCCGCCATTCCGTCGTGAAATATCCTGAGACAACGGTGGGCAGTTTTGCCCGCCGCGTTGTCTATCTCTCCGCCATTGCTTTTCCATTGGCCTTTTGGTCGTTAGGGAGAACTCCGTTCTTATGATTCGCCGCTCGTTGCCTGCCGTGTTTGCCTTGATCTTCGCCGCCCCGTTGTTGGCGGCGCCTGCCGGTCAGCAGACCCTGTTCAACTTCGTCCGTCCTGCCGATGTGGTGAAAGTCGTCACCGAAAACACTGACCTGCCACAAGCCAACGCCGAGCAAACCCCGGAAGGTGAAGTGCTGCGCCGGGTGACGTTCAACCCGGTAGCCCGTCCGACCCTGCGCCTGACCCCGCAGACCGGCGCCTGGGACTGGTCGCAGTCGGGCATGATGAGCCTGCGTCTGCAGAGCGCAATGAACTGGGCCGTGACGGTTTACGTGCAAATCCAGAGCAACAACGGCCAGACGCTGACCAGCCGCGTCGATTTGCCTGCCGGACCCGCGCAAACCCTGCTGGTGCCGTTGGTGGCGACTTCGCCGCTGAGCCAGGGCATGAAGGCCGGGCCGCCGATGCCGATGACCGTCGATGGTCAGCGGATTCTGCTGGCCAGCAGCAGCGGTGCACTGGACCGCAGTCAGGTGGTGTCGGTGAGCCTGTGGATGGATCAGCCGAAAGCCGCTCAGAGCCTGCTGCTCGAGCGTTTCGGCGTGCAGGACGGCGATGCCGTGACCCAGGCCGTCTATGGCAATCTGGTGGACGCTTACGGGCAGTCGACCCGCAGCAAATGGCCGGAAAAAATCAGCAACGATGAACAACTGAAAGCCGCCGCCGCCAAGGAACAGCAACAGCTGAAAACCTGGCTGGCCGAGCGCGAAAAGTCTTCGCTGGACAAATTCGGTGGCTGGAACAAAGGCCCGGCGTTCAAAGCCAGCGGCTTTTTCCGCACCGAAAAGCGTGACGGGCGCTGGTATCTGGTGACGCCGGAAGGGCATCCGTTCTATTCGCTGGGGATCAACACCGTCAGCCCGCAGGTCAACCAGACCTACGTCGCCGGGCGTGAGTGGATGTTCGAATCGCTGCCAAAACCAGACGATCCACTTGCCAGCCATTTCGGCGATGGCGACAACCGTGGCGGCAACGGCGCCGACCAGGGCCGTGGCTACAACGCCGGGCGCTGGTACGATTTCTACGGCGCCAACCTGCAACGCCTGTACGGCGAACCTTGCGCAGCGCAGGCACCCGCCGAACCGGCAGCCGAGCCGACGAGCGCCGCGCCATGCAAAGCCACGGTCGATGAGCAGAAGTGGGCCGCGCACACCCTTGATCGTCTGCAAGCCTGGGGTTTCAACACGGTTGGCAACTGGAGTGCCGATTCGCTGGGCGACGCTGAGCGGGTGCCGTACACCTTGCCGCTGTCGATCGTCGGCGACTACACCAGCATCAGCACCGGCACAGACTGGTGGGGCGGCATGCCTGACCCGTTCGACCCGCGTTTCGCCATGGCTACCGAGCGTGCCGTGGCCATCGCTGCCCGTGATCACCGCGATGATCCATGGTTGATCGGGTACTACGCCGACAACGAACTGGCCTGGGCCGGTCCCGGCGACGATCCGCAGTCGCGCTACGCCCTGGCCTATGGCACGTTGAAAATGACCACCGACGTGCCAGCCAAACGCGCGTTCCTCAAGCAACTGCGCGACAAGTACCGCAACCAGGAAGGTCTGTCGAAAGCGTGGGGCATTGATCTGCCGGCGTGGGAGTTGATGGAAGACCCGGGTTTCGTGCCGCCGATGCCGAATCCGGAGCACCCGGAAATCGAAAACGACTTCAAATACTTCCAGAAGGTGTTCGCCGATACCTACTTCAAGACCATCTCTGACTCGTTGAAATGGCACGCGCCGAATCAGCTGCTGCTCGGCGGCCGTTTTGCCACCAGCACCCCGGAAGCGGTAGCGTCCTGCGCGCAGTATTGCGACGTGTTGAGCTTCAATATGTACACGCTGAAGCCACAGGACGGGTATGACTTCGCCGCCCTGCGCGCCCTCGACAAACCGGTGCTGATCACCGAATTCAATTTCGGTTCGGCTGACCGTGGGCCGTTCTGGGGCGGCGTTACGCAACTGGCACGGGAAGAAGATCGCGGCCCGGCCTATGCCAACTTCCTCAAACAGGCGTTGAACGAGCCATCGATCGTCGGCGTGCACTGGTTCCAGTACCTGGATCAACCGGCGACCGGACGCCTGCTCGACGGCGAGAACGGGCACTTCGGTCTGGTGGGGATTACCGATCTGCCGTATCAGGGCTTTGTCGAGGCGGTGCGCAAGAGCAACCTGCAGGCGCTTGATCAGTTGGGCAAAGAAGCCGAAAAAGCCGCTGCGCCGGCGCATGAAGCTGAAGGCGGCAGACGGGGCGAGGCCGGCAAAGGGCCTGCCGCCGGGCATGCGGGCGGGCATTCAGGGAATGGGCACTAAGCCTCGGAACGAGCTATCTTTCTTCGCGAGCGGGCTCGCTCCCACACTGGATTTGTGGTGTTCATGAATCTGCTGTGCGAGCGGGCCTTTTGGCGATGGCATCAGTCGTATGCCACAACATCAACCGTCTAGCCTGCGGCTGTTCCCAAATCCCTCAAGGACTGGAACAATGCCGACCAATTTGTAGCGTGTTTTTGCGGGGGAGTTGCGGGTGCAGATTCAGGGACATTACGAGCTTCAATTCGAAGCGGTGCGCGAGGCATTCGCGGCACTGTTCGACGATCCCCAGGAACGCGGCGCAGCGTTGTGCATCAAGGTCGGCGGAGAAACTGTCCTCGACCTCTGGTCCGGTACCGCCGACAAGGACGGCACCGAGGCCTGGCACAGCGACACCATCGCCAACCTGTTCTCTTGCACCAAGACTTTCACCGCCGTTGCGGCGCTGCAACTGGTGGCCGAAGGCAAATTGCAGTTGGATGTTCCGGTGGCCCGCTACTGGCCGGAGTTCGCGGCGGCCGGCAAGGAATCGGTCACCCTGCGCCAGTTGCTCAGCCATCGGGCCGGTCTGCCGGCCCTGCGTGAACTGCTCGCCCCCGAAGCCCTTTATGACTGGCAAACCATGGTCGATGCCCTGGCGGCCGAAGCGCCGTGGTGGACGCCGGGTGAGGGGCACGGTTATGCCGCGATCACTTACGGCTGGCTGATCGGCGAGTTGTTGCGCCGCGCAGACGGTCGCGGGCCGGGGGAATCGATCGTGGCCCGCGTGGCCAAGCCATTGGGCCTGGATTTTCATGTCGGTCTGGCTGACGAAGAGTTTTACCGCGTGGCGCACATCGCCCGGGGCAAGGGCAACGTCGGCGATGCCGCGGCCCAGCGCCTGTTGCAAGTGACCATGCGTGAACCCACGGCCATGACCACTCGTGCATTCACCAATCCGCCCTCGGTGCTCACCAGTACCAACAAGCCGGAATGGCGACGCATGCAACAACCGGCGGCCAATGGCCACGGCAATGCGCGCAGCCTGGCGGGTTTTTACGCCGGATTGCTCGACGGCAGCCTGCTTGACGGCGAAATGCTCAACGAGCTGACCCGCGAGCATAGCCTCGGCGAAGACAAGACCCTGCTGACCCGAACCCGTTTCGGTCTGGGCTGCATGCTTGATCAACCCGACGTGGCGAACGCGACTTATGGTCTGGGCCCACGGGCGTTTGGCCATCCGGGCGCCGGGGGTTCCATCGGATTTGCAGACCCGGAGCACGATGTTGCTTTTGGTTTTGTGACAAATACCCTGGGTCCGTACGTCTTGATGGACCCTCGGGCGCAGAAACTGGCGCGGGTACTTGCCACTTGTCTGTAATGCTTTACTTCAGGCTCCAGGAATGGAGCCTGTTTTGGTTTTTCGATGCAAAACGTCTATTTATCCGGGCAAAAGAGCTCTGATTCAATTACTTCATATTGGGGATTTTCAATGTCATATAAAAACACTCTTGCCCTGGCCGCCCTGTGTGTTGCGATTACCGGATGTGCGCAGACCCCTAAAAATGATGCGGACGGCAGCAGTTGGTGGTCGTTCGGCTCTTCCGATAAAGCAGCGGCCAAAGATCCAGTATCGGCGCCAGCTCCAGCGACAGCGTCTGCATCTGCATCTGCATCTGCATCTGCATCTGCATCTGCATCTGCATCTGCATCTGCAAAGGCACCGGCTCCAGCGGCAGCCCCAGCCCCAGCCTCAGCCCAGTTGAAGCCTGCCGCCACCGCACCCGTGGCCAAGGCTGAAAGCAGCAGCCCTTGGTACTGGCCGTTCGGCGGTTCGGACAACTCGGCCGCCAAGTCTGATGTGAAACCCGACGTCAAAGCTGAAGTGAAACCTGAGGCGAAACCCGACGCCAAGCCGGCTGTAGTCGCCAATGCCAACGCCAATGCCAACGCTGACACAGGCACCAAGTGGTGGTGGCCATTCGGCAAGCAGCAGAGCACTGCCAAAGATCAGGTGGCCGCCAAAGTCGTACCGATGCCGGATCCGAAAGTCACTCAAGCCTGGCTTGACGATTATGAGCCGCGTCTGCGTGCCGCCATCAAAGGCAGCAACCTGCAGTTCGAACGTCGTGAGAACGTTCTGGTGCTGATCGCACCGGTTGAAGGCTCGTTCAACCCAAAACGTCCGGCCATGCTGCTCCCGGTTACCCTGAGCCCGTTCACCAACGTCGCCAAAATCCTCGAAGCCGATCCGAAAACGGCGATCCTGGTACTCGGTCACAGCGACAGCTCGGGCGTCGCGGCGGATAACACCAAGCTCAGCCTGGAACGCGCCCAATCGGTGGCCGCGATCTTCCGTCTCAGCGGCCTGCAACGTGACCGCCTGATGCTGCGTGGCATGGGGGCCGACGCTCCGCGCGCGGCTAACGACAGTGTTGAAGGCCGTGCCTTGAACCGTCGTATCGAGCTGCTGGTTACACCGCAGAACACCATGGTTGCGCTGTTGAGCAAGTACAATATGCCAGCTCCGGCACCGGTGACTATGGTTGCCGCGCAGGACGTCAAGCCAGTCGACAAACCGGTAACGCCAGCGCCTGCCGCGAAGAAAGCCGCGGTATCGGCGACCAAAAAGGCTCCAGCGAAAAAAGCTGCAGCCAAAGCACCTGCGAAGAAGGCTCCAGCCAAGACTCCGGTGAAGAAAACCGAGCCGGCCAAAGCCGCAGCGACCGACAAGAAGGTCGCTGCCACCGATGCTGCCAAGCAGTGATCCGCTAACGAAAAGGAATGCGCCATGACTCAGGCTCTGGCTGATATGCGTCGTGATTACACCCGGGATGGCCTGACCGAGGCGCAAGCCCCGGGCGAGCCGTTCGCGCTGTTTCACCAGTGGTTTGCCGACGCGGTGAAAACCGAACAGGCGCCGGTGGAGGCCAACGCGATGACCCTGGCCACGGTCGATGCGGACGGGCGTCCGCATTGTCGCATTCTGCTGCTCAAGGGCCTGGACGCGCAGGGCTTCACCTTTTTCACCAACTACGACAGTGCCAAGGGGCAGCATCTGGCGGCGAATCCTTTCGCGGCCATGACGTTTTTCTGGCCAACCCTGGAGCGCCAGGTGCGTATTGAGGGGCGGGTGGTGAAGGTCACGCCTGAAGAGTCCGACGCGTATTATCAGGTGCGCCCGCTGGGCAGCCGGCTCGGCGCCTGGGCTTCGCCGCAGAGCCGGGTGATCAACGGCCGTGGCGAGCTAGAGGATTTGCTCAAGGCCACCGAGCAACGCTTCAGCGATACCCAGCCTGACTGCCCGGAGCACTGGGGCGGCTATCGCCTGCTGCCTGAGCGCATCGAGTTCTGGCAGGGCCGTCCAAGTCGTCTGCATGATCGCCTGAACTATCGTCAGCAGGGCGCCAACTGGAATCTTGAACGTCTGGCGCCTTAAGCAGTCTACCGAGCGGGATAGCCTGCCGCAGCGGCCTCAAGCCACTTCGGCAGATCCTGCCGTTTGATTTTCTGCGAGCGGGCATGGGCCAGCTGTTCGAGCATGAAGGCGCGTTTGCCGTCATCATTGCCCGCCAGGGATAGTGCAAGATCACGATCCATCCAGCGTTTGATCCGCACGTACAGCCACCCGTGGAAGTACAAACCGGCA
This sequence comes from Pseudomonas sp. 13B_3.2_Bac1, assembly GCF_025466205.1. NCBI lineage: Bacteria > Pseudomonadati > Pseudomonadota > Gammaproteobacteria > Pseudomonadales > Pseudomonadaceae > Pseudomonas > Pseudomonas sp. 13B_3.2_Bac1. The sequence goes on along the minus strand of NZ_JANLOG010000130.1, from coordinate 2,665 downwards.
ACGGTGGTGACGAAAATGATCACGTAATCCATGAAAAATCCTTGGGTCGGCAGGGCGGGTTGGGCGATTTGGCGCTACTGTTGGGTGGGCGGCAGGTGCCTGTACCGGGCCTGAATAAAATCAAGTTTATCCCGGCCGCGTCGTGACAGGCGTCAAGCTGCGGGGTTTAATGAATACATGTTCTTTTGGAGTTGATGCTATGCGTAAGTCTGTTCTGCTGGTTGCTTCCTTTTCCACGATGGCGATGTTGCTGACCGGCTGCCAGTCGAGCCTGACCGGTGACTCCTACTCCCGTGACGAAGCGCGTCGCGTGCAGACGATTCGCATGGGCACCATCGAATCCCTGCGTCCGGTGAAAATCGAAGGCACCAAGACCCCGATCGGCGGTGTCGCCGGTGCAGTGGTCGGTGGTGTCGGCGGCAGCGCCATCGGCGGCGGTCGCGGCAGCGCCGTGGCTGCGGTCATCGGCGCGGTAGCCGGTGGTCTGCTGGGCTCGGCCGCTGAAGAAGGCATGACCCGCACCCAAGGCGTTGAAATCACCGTGCGCGAAGACGACGGCAGCATGCGTGCCTACGTGCAACAGGTTCAGGAAAACGAAGTGTTCCGTGTCGGTGAGCGCGTGCGCATCTCCACCGTCGGTGGCACCAGCCGCGTTTCGCACTAAGCGAGAACGAGCGGTAAAAGAAAACCCCGATCAGGTGACTGGTCGGGGTTTTTTTGTCAAGACTAATCAGTATTACTCACTTCCATAACAGCTCAATTGAAAGTCATATTCCGGGTCGTAAAATGACCGGCCGATTAAAACTTCGAGTTGTGTTATTTGCTCGGGATCGAGATCGTAGCCGTAGATTTCGTCTTCTGGCACGGTCCACTTCATGATTGTTCTGAGCTGGTCGATCTTCCCGTCTGGAACAGGTATTTCGAAAACAAGGAGTGACGTTTTTTTATCATAGGCATCGACAGTATGATTAAGTTTTGGGTAGCGACATGTCATTCGGTGCATACCAGTTGAACTATACGATTTACACCTGATAGCTTTTTCCCGGTCCAGTCTTCCAAAATACTAATCTGTTCCTCGGACAGGTCGTACCCATCGAATTCATCTTCCGGTTGCTTCCAGTTCATGATTACCTTCAGCGCGTCTTCATGATGTTCGGCGATATCAACGCTTAGAAGTAAAACCTCGGTTTTCTGATCAAATACCTCAACTATATGTTTCACTTTTCTACTCTCCTTTTGGGGTCAGCAGGCTTTGTCTGTTCCCCGGTTCTTGGGTCATATTCTCCAAGGTGTTTTCCTTGTTTGGTGTACAACTCAACCTTGCCGTGCTGGGAATCCCATTCATAAATTTTCCCTGATAGATCCTTCCATCGCCTGCGTTTTTTTCCTCCCCCACGAACAGAGGTTTTCATTGGTGCGGATTTGGCCTCAGGAAAGGCTGTAAGGGAATTTGGAGCCGGATGATATTTGATATCCCCAGCAATATTCAGAACGATGTATATCGGCGCTACCCCCGAATCCGCCGGAAACACCAGAATGAAATCCCGATACTCCGGCGGATAAACCGGATTCACCAGAATCCCGTCCGCCGCTTTCGTCGGTGGATAAACCCAGATGTGCGGGGCCTGCGGTGCAGCCTCCAGCGCCGGAATGCCGAGAACGTCCGAGCCATCCACCGCCGGCGTCCAGAGCAGTTCGACCCCTTCACCCAGGTCGGCGACGAACCGGCTGCCGCGCGCGGTGAACTGCACGACATCGACCATTTCCCAGTCGCGATTCCTGCCGGTGTAGAAGCCGTAGCCCCGAAGACTGCCGTCGGCCTGTTGTTCGACGCGCAGGCGCACGCGGGTGCGGGCCTGTTTGAGGCTGCGCAGTTGCTCATCGCTGTACAGCGCGCTGTCGCCGAGGCTGGAAGGCATAAGCAGCGCCACCAGTCCTGCCAGGGTTGCGGCAGCGGTTCCGGCGGCGATAGCGGGTAGCGCCTCGAAGGCGGCGCCGGCCAGGGCGAAACTGCCCAGCCCGGCGGGAATCGCGGTGGCGCCGATTTTCTTCAGGGCAACCCCGCCGGTTTCATCGCTTTCGCGAGCGCCCAGCAGGATCAACTCGCCGTAATCTTTCAGGCTGTCAGTCGGCACCATCCCCGAAGGATTCGAGTAATCGATGATCGCGTCCGGCAATTTGCAGGACTTGGCGAACACGCACCCGGCGCGTACGGGATCAGGCTTTTTCGCCGCAACCTCTTGACTGCGCTCGAAGGCCTCCTGCCGCGCCAGCATGGCGTCGTAAGCGTTTTGTCGGGCGTCGCGCTCGGCCAGTTCGGTGGCCGTCATGTAGCGGTAGGTGACGTGATGACCGTCGCCCGCCGGTGGGTTGGGAACCCGGGGAATGTCCTTGTTGCGAGCCACTGAGCGTCCTTTCGTTCATCCATCGACAACCCTTCGAAAGGGCTGCGCGACGTTAACGAAAGCAGGCAGAGGGTGGCTGTAGGACGCATCTCTAATGGGCTGGGGATTGTTCGCTATTTGTCAGACAAGCCAGGCCTGTGGTGAGGGGATTTATCTCCGGGATTGTTCGCTGGTTTTCAGACGAGCCTGGACTTGTGGGGGGGGGGGGGGGGGGGGGGGGGGGGGGGGGGGGGGGGGGGGGGGGGGGGGGGGGGGGGGGG